>NZ_BAAGDE010000053.1:0-43989 GCF_054660795.1 Mycobacterium sp. MUNTM1 | reverse complement strand
CCCAAGGCCGCCGCGGCGCCCACCCCGGCGCCCCCGCTGGCCCACTTGCGGGGCACCACCCAGAAGGCCAGCCGGATCCGGCAGATCACCGCGAACAAGACCCGCGAATCCCTGCAGGCCACAGCCCAGCTCACCCAGACGCACGAGGTCGACATGACCCGGCTGGTCGGGTTGCGGGCCAAGGCCAAGGCGGCGTTCGCCGAGCGCGAGGGGGTGAACCTGACCTTCCTGCCGTTCATCGCCCGCGCGGTGATCGACGCGCTGAAGATCCACCCCAACGTCAACGCGAGCTACAACGAGGACACCAAGGAGATCACCTACTACGACGCCGAGCACCTCGGCTTCGCGGTCGACACCGAGCAGGGCCTGCTCTCCCCTGTCGTGCACAACGCGGGCGACCTGTCCCTGGCCGGGTTGGCCAGGGCGATCGCCGACATCGCCGCGCGCGCCCGGTCGGGCAACCTGAAACCCGACGAGCTGTCCGGTGGCACCTTCACGATCACCAACATCGGCAGCCAGGGCGCGCTGTTCGACACCCCGATCCTGGTTCCGCCGCAGGCCGCCATGCTGGGCACCGGCGCGATCGTCAAGCGGCCGCGGGTGATCGTTGACGAGTTCGGTAACGAATCGATCGGCGTCCGCTCGATCTGCTACCTCCCGCTGACCTACGACCACCGGCTGATCGACGGCGCGGACGCCGGCCGCTTCCTGACCACCATCAAGCACCGGCTGGAAGAGGGAGCCTTCGAGGCCGACCTCGGCCTGTAAAGAAGGGCAAGCGAACGTGGCTCGCGCTGGTCAGAACGCCGTCATCGCCATTGCGGGTTCGTCCGGCCTGATCGGCTCCGCCCTGGCCGCGGCGCTGCGCGCCGCCGACCACCGGGTGCTGCGCATCGTGCGCCGCGCCCCGGCGAACGCCGACGAGCTGCACTGGAATCCCGAGACCGGCGATCTGGATCCCGACACGCTCGTCGGCGTCGACGCCGTCGTCAACCTGTGCGGCGTCAACATCGGCAAGCGGCGGTGGTCGGGCGCCTTCAAGCAGAGCCTGCGCGACAGCCGCATCGCCCCCACCGAGGTGCTGGCGCACGCCGTCGCCGACGCAGGGGTGGCAACCCTGGTCAACGCCAGCGCGGTGGGCTTCTACGGCAACACCAAGGACCGGGTGGTCGACGAAAATGACCGTGCGGGAACGGGTTTCCTGGCCCGGCTGTGCGAAGACTGGGAGGCGGCCACGCTGCCGGCCCAGTACGGCGGCGCCCGGGTGGTGCTGGCCCGCACCGGGCTGGTGTTCTCCCCCGCCGGCGGCGCGCTGGGCCGGTTGCGGCCATTGTTCCGCACCGGCCTCGGGGCCCGGCTGGGCGGCGGGCGGCAATACATGTCGTGGATCACACTGGAAGACGAAGTGCGCGCGCTGATGTTCGCGATTTTCGACGCGGAGCTGTCCGGCCCGGTGAACATGACCGGGCCCGCGCCGGTCACCAACGCCGAATTCACCACCGCCTTCGGGCGGGCGGTCAACCGCCCCACGCCCTTGATGGTGCCCGGTTTCGCCATCCGGGCGGCGCTGGGCGAGTTCGCCGACGAGGGGCTGCTGATGGGGCAGCGCGCCATCCCGGCCGCGCTCGAGCGCGGTGGTTTCGTCTTCCACCACAACACCATTGGCGAGGCGCTCGCCTACGCCACGGCCCGACGCGACCACGACTAGTGGCGCCGAGCTGGGGGCACCTCCCGCTTGCGGGGGACACGCCAGAGTGACGCGCACCGCACCGATCGCCCGGGCTGTGCCCCGCGGGGCGGGGCCGAGTACCGTCGCGGACGTGATCGATTCCATCCGGTCCAGCCAGGCCCTGATCGACGTCCGCCAACTCGGCATCGTCGACTACCGCGTGGCCTGGCAGCAGCAACGCGATCTGGCCGACGCCCGGGTGGCCGGTGGCAGCGACACGCTGCTGCTGCTGGAGCACCCCGCGGTCTACACGGCGGGGCGGCGCACCGAACCGCACGAACGGCCGGTGGACGGCACGCCCGTCGTCGACACCGACCGCGGCGGCAAGATCACCTGGCACGGTCCCGGCCAGTTGGTCGGGTATCCGATCATCGGCCTGGCCGAACCACTCGACGTGGTCAACTACGTACGGCGCCTGGAAGAGGCGCTGATCAAGGTCTGCGCCGACCTGGGCGTGGACGCGGTCCGGGTGCCGGGCCGGTCCGGGGTGTGGGTGCCGGGCGGCGAGGGCCGGCCCGACCGCAAGGTCGCCGCGATCGGCGTCCGGGTGTCGCGGGCGACCACCCTGCACGGGTTCGCCCTCAACTGCGACTGCGACCTGGACGCCTTCAGCGCGATCGTGCCGTGCGGCATCAGCGACGCCGGGGTGACGTCGCTGTCGGCCGAACTGCTCCGCCCGGTGTCGGTCGAGGACGTCCAGACGGCCGTCGGCGACGCGGTCTGCGACGCCCTGGACGGCGTGCTGCCGGTCCGTGATCACGACGCCGCCCGCGTAGCATCAGCGATGTGACTGTCGCACCCGAGGGACGCAAGCTGCTGCGCCTGGAAGTGCGCAACGCCGAGACCCCGATCGAGCGCAAACCGCCGTGGATCAGGGTGCGGGCCCGGATGGGCCCGGAGTACACGCAGCTCAAGAGTTTGGTCCGGCGCGAGGGGCTGCACACGGTCTGCGAGGAGGCCGGCTGCCCCAACATCTTCGAATGCTGGGAGGACCGCGAGGCCACCTTCCTGATCGGCGGCGACCAGTGCACCCGCCGCTGCGACTTCTGCCAGATCGACACCGGGAAGCCCGCCGAACTGGATCGCGACGAGCCCCGGCGGGTCGCCGACAGCGTGCGCACGATGGGGCTGCGCTACGCCACGGTCACCGGGGTGGCCCGCGACGACCTGCCCGACGGCGGCGCCTGGCTGTACGCCGAGACGGTGCGCGCCATCAAGGAACTCAACCCGTCGACCGGCGTCGAGCTGTTGATCCCCGACTTCAACGGCGAGCCCAGCCGGCTGGCCGAGGTGTTCGGGTCGCGCCCGGAAGTGTTGGCGCACAACGTCGAAACCGTCCCGCGCATCTTCAAGCGGATCCGGCCCGCCTTCACCTACCAGCGCAGCCTGGACGTGCTGACCGCGGCGCGCAACGTCGGGCTGGTCACCAAGAGCAACCTCATCCTCGGCATGGGCGAGACCCCCGACGAGGTGCGCACCGCCCTGGCCGACCTGCGCCACGCCGGCTGCGACATCATCACCATCACCCAGTACCTGCGCCCGTCGGCGCGTCATCACCCCGTGGAGCGCTGGGTGAAGCCGGAGGAATTCGTCGAGTTCGCGCAGCACGCCGAACGGTTGGGCTTCGCCGGGGTGCTGGCCGGACCGCTGGTGCGCTCGTCCTATCGCGCGGGCCGGCTCTACGAGCAGGCCGCTCGCAGCCGCGCCTGACGACGCCGCGGCACGGTGGCGGCGTCTGCCGGTCGCGACCCTACGTATTCTTTGACTATGGCTAAACCCCGCACCGCCGCTGAGAACAAGGCCGCCCGAGCGCAGGCGCAGGCCGCCCGCAAGGCCGCCGCGCGGGAGCGGCGCACCCAGCTGTGGCAGGCGTTCAACATTCAGCGCCAGGAGGACAAGCGCCTCCTGCCGTACATGATCGGCGCCTTCGTGCTGATCGTGGGCGTCTCGGTGGGGGTGGGTATCTGGGCCGGCGGGCTGACGATGATCACCCTGATCCCGCTCGGGGTGGTGCTGGGCGGGCTGGTCGCCTTCATCGTGTTCGGTCGCCGCGCCCAGAAGTCGGTGTACCGCAAGGCCGAAGGCCAAACCGGCGCCGCCGCATGGGCTTTGGACAACCTGCGGGGCAAGTGGCGGGTGACCCCTGGGGTGGCGGCCACCGGCCACTTCGACGCCGTGCACCGGGTGATCGGACGGCCCGGCGTCATCCTGGTCGGCGAGGGGGCGTCGAACCGGGTACGCCCGCTGCTGGCGCAGGAGAAGAAGCGCACCGCGCGGCTGATCGGGGACGTGCCGATCTACGACATCATCGTCGGCAATGGCGAGGACGAGGTGTCGCTGGCCAAGCTGGAGCGCCACCTGACCAAGCTGCCGGCCAACATCACCGTCAAGCAGATGGACACCCTGGAGTCGCGGCTGGCCGCGCTGGGGTCGCGGGCCGGGGCCGCCGTCATGCCCAAAGGCCCGCTGCCCAACTCGGGCAAGATGCGCGGCGTGCAGCGCACCGTGCGCCGCAAGTAGAGGGTCGCCGCCATCGAGTCAGCGGCGATCGCAAGCGCGGCGAAAGCCGGGCGCTGCGGGTCGCCGCCATCAAGTCAGCGGCGCACCACGGCCGTCGCGGTCAGCCGATCCTGCATGCCGCGGCCGTCCCAGTCGGTGAACAACGCCGGCACCACCGTCCCGACCAGCACGCCGCGCACCACCGCCCGGCCCAGGCCGACGGATCCGCGGCCGTCCACCGTGACCACCTGCAGGCGCAGCGCCAGCTGGCCGGGGGTGAACCCGAACAATCGCAAAAACAGCACGCCCAGCACGAACCAGATCACCAGGACCGCGGTGGAAAGCGCCGGCTGGGACAACCAGCCGAAGCGCATGGCCAGCGCGGCCAGACCGTACGAGATCAGCCAGTCGATCATCAGCGCGCCCAGCCTGCGGCCCATCGGCGCCAGCGATCCCGGCCCGCTCTGTGGAAATCCGAGCTGCTCCCCCGGGTATGCGGATCGGGATTCCGCCATCATCGGCGCGGACCGCGGTCCGAATAGCCGGCCGGCACGGCCCGGCGAGGAGGGCAGGCGGTGCGCCCGGCCACCGGAAAAGATACGATCTTGCGATCCATGGCCCCACAATAGAACCCGCCGCCGACGCGGCCACTTTTAGCGTGTGGCATGGTCACGTAACGTGCGCGCAACATCGGGTTGACTGACGGGCAACATCTGCTCCATAGCGTCAGGCCGCGGATCTCACCAAGTAAAGGAGCATTCTGTGACGGAAACGACGCCCGACGACGTCTTCAAACTCGCCAAGGACGCAAACGTCGAATTTGTCGACGTCCGGTTCTGTGACCTGCCCGGCATCATGCAGCATTTCACAATTCCGATTTCGTTCTTCGACGAGAGTGTTTTTGAAGACGGCCTCGCCTTCGACGGCTCGTCGATTCGCGGATTCCAGTCCATTCACGAATCCGACATGCTGCTCCTCCCCGATCCCGCGACCGCGCAGATCGACCTGTTCCGCGAAGCCAAGACGCTGAACCTCAACTTCTTCGTGCACGACCCGTTCACCCTCGAGCCGTACTCGCGCGACCCGCGCAACATCGCCCGCAAGGCCGAGAACTACCTGATCAGCACCGGCGTGGCCGACACCGCCTACTTCGGCGCCGAGGCCGAGTTCTACATCTTCGACTCGGTCAGCTTCGACTCGCGCACCAACGGCTCGTTCTACGAGATCGATGCGATCTCGGGCTGGTGGAACACCGGCTCGCCCAACGAGCTCGACGGCAGCCCCAACCGCGGCTACAAGGTGCGTCCCAAGGGTGGTTACTTCCCCGTCGCCCCCGTCGACCACTACGTCGACCTGCGCGACAAGATGCTGTCCAACCTGATCACGGCCGGCTTCAGCCTGGAGAAGGGCCACCACGAGGTGGGCACCGGCGGCCAGGCCGAGATCAACTACAAGTTCAACACGCTGCTGCACGCGGCCGACGACATGATGCTGTACAAGTACATCGTCAAGAACACGGCCTGGCAGAACGGCAAGACCGTCACGTTCATGCCCAAGCCGCTGTTCGGTGACAACGGCTCCGGCATGCACACCCACCAGTCGCTGTGGAAGGACGGCAGCCCGTTGATGTACGACGAGACCGGCTACGCCGGCCTGTCGGACACCGCCCGCCACTACATCGGCGGCCTGCTGCACCACGCGCCGTCGCTGCTGGCGTTCACGAACCCCACGGTGAACTCCTACAAGCGGCTGGTGCCCGGCTACGAGGCCCCGATCAACCTGGTCTACAGCCAGCGCAACCGATCGGCGTGTGTCCGCATCCCGATCACCGGTACCAACCCGAAGGCCAAGCGGCTCGAGTTCCGTTGCCCCGACTCGTCGGGCAACCCGTACCTGGCGTTCTCGGCCATGCTGATGGCCGGCCTGGACGGCATCAAGAACAAGATCGAGCCGCAGGCGCCGGTCGACAAGGACCTCTACGAGCTTCCGCCCGAGGAGGCTGCCAACATCCCGCAGGCGCCCACGCAGCTGTCCGCGGTGATCGACCGGCTGGAAGAAGACCACGAATACCTCACCGAGGGCGGCGTTTTCACGCCCGACCTGATCGAGACGTGGATCAACTTCAAGCGCGAGAACGAGATCCTGCCGGTCCAGATCCGGCCGCACCCTTACGAATTCGCGCTGTACTACGACGTATAGGCCGGCTAGACGAAACCACCCGCGCGGAGAATGCCGTGCGGGTGGTTTCGTTTTGCGGACGTTGAGGCCGCCCGTTTCATTCGACTGCCGTGACAATGGCGCCGCGATATCGCGGACACCGTCGACCAGCGGTGAAACGATATCGACGTGGGTGACGGGATTCGCGGCGCGCGACAGGCGGGGCCGTGTCAGTCGTGCGGAACCGTGCTGTCGCCGAGCTCCAAGTTCTGTCACGAGTGCGGTAGGCCGGTCATACAGGTGGACCGATCGGCTGAGTACAAGCAAGTAACGGTGTTGTTCGCCGACGTGGTTCATTCGATGGATATTGCCGCGGCCGTGGGCGCGGAGCGCCTGCGCGAAATCATGGCTGAACTGGTCGACCTGGCTTCCGCGGTCGTCCAGCGTTACGGCGGCACGCTGGACAAGTTCACCGGTGACGGGATCATGGCGCTGTTCGGCGCGCCGGCGGCATTGGAGGATCACGCCGTACGCGCATGCCTTGCGGCGCTCGGCATCCAGCAGGCGGTGAGCCGGCTTGCCGGCATCGTCCGCGAGCAGGACGCTGTCGAGTTGCAATTGCGGGTGGGACTGAACTCGGGTCAGGTGATCGCTGGCGAGATCGGTTCGACCGCTTTGGGTTACACCGCCATCGGAGACCAGGTGGGCATGGCGCAGCGGATGGAGTCCGTGGCGCCGCCGAACGGGGTGATGCTCAGCGCATCCACCGCGCGGTTGGTCGAACGTACCGCGGTCCTCGGCGAGCCGGAGCTGGTCCATATCAAGGGCAACGATCAGCCGATCCAGGCCCATCGATTGGTCGCCGTGCCGGCCCGTGATGCCCCGGTCACCGGCACGGCATCGAGTCTTGTCGGCCGGCATTGGGAAATCGCCGCTGCCGAAGGTTTACTGGCTCGGGCCGCCGACGGGCATGGCGGGGTGCTCACGGTGGCCGGCCCCGCGGGAATCGGCAAGAGCCGACTGGTGCAGGAGATCACCGCGCCGGCCAGAACAGGCGGAGTTGACGTGATGCGGGCTTACTGCGAATCACACACCAGCGAGGTCTCGTTCCAGGTGGTGTCGCGGCTACTGCGGTCGGTGACAGGCATCCGGGACCTCGACGACAGCGCGGCCCGTACACAAATCCGTTCGCAACTTCCCGCCGCCGACGAGCAGGACATGCTGCTCTTGGACGACCTGCTCGGTATCGCCGATCCCGACGAGACCATGCCCAGCATCGATCCCGATGCCCGACGCCGACGGTTGACCGCACTCATACGCGCCATCGTGTTGTCTCGTCGGACACCAACGATCTACGTCATCGAGGACGTGCACTGGATCGATGACGCCAGTGAATCCATGCTGGCCGACTTGCTCGCGGTGATCCCCGAAACCGCCTCGCTGGCGCTTGTCACCTACCGCCCCGAATACCGCGGCGCCTTGACCCACATCGACGGCGCCCAGGTCTTTGCTCTTGCGCCGCTGAGTGATTCCGAGACCTCCGCGTTGGTAGCCGAGCTACTCGGGCACGACGAGTCAGTTTCCGATGTCGGCACCTTGATCACCGAAAATGTCTCTGGCAATCCGTTTTTCGTCGAGGAGATGGTGCGAGACCTGGCAGAACGCGGTGTGCTCGACGGCAGCCGAGGAAGCTACCGGTGCACCAGGAATGTGGCCGATGTTCGGGTGCCGGCGACCTTGCAGGCCACTCTGGCCTCGCGCATCGATCGCCTTGCGCCCCAAGCGAAGAGGACCCTGAACGCCGCGGCGGTGATCGGCTCGCGGACCGACGCGGCCTTGTTGGTCAGCCTGGTCGACAACCCCGAGGTGAATGCCCTGATCGAGGCGGAGCTGATCGAGCAGGTGACGACCGGTGCGCGCACTCAATACGCATTTCGGCACCCGCTGATACGCGCGGTCGCCTACGAGTCGCAGCTGAAGTCCGACCGAGCCGAGCTGCATCGCCGCTTGGCCACGGTGTTGGAGAAGCACGATCCCGAATCCGCTGACGACAGTGCGGCGTTGATCGCCGAGCACCGGGAAGCCGCCGGCGACCTGTCCGCCGCGTACGGATGGCGTATGCGGGCCGGCGCTTGGCTGATGGGGCGTGACGTCGCTGCGGCGCGGCGTAACTGGGAACGCGCTCGCCAGGTAGCCGACATGCTCCCATCCGATCTTCCCGACCGCGCAGCGTTGCGCGGTTATCCCCGAGCGATGTTGTGCCAGACCGCATGGCGAGAGGGCAGCGGCGTCGACGAGACCACATTCGACGAATTGCGAACGCTGTGCGCCGCATCCGGTAACCGAGCCTCGCTGGCCGCCGGCCTATCGGGAGCCACGTTGTCGTTGACGATGGCCAACCGCCACAACGAGTCCGCACGGTTGGCGTCTGAACTGATCGCCCTGTTCGATTCGGTCGACGATCCGATGAACCTATTCGTGGTGATGTCGGCACCGATGTTCGCCAAGTTGCATGCCGGTGAGGTGGGCGAAGCGCTCCGCGTGGCCCAGGCTGTGACCGATCTGCTGGCCGACGATGCCTCCAAGGGCAACATTGCGCGGTGGGGATTGGGCTCTCCCCTGGCGGTCGCGTTGCTCTACCGCGCTCTGGCCCGGGCGTGTCTCGGCGATCGCTCGTGGCGCGCGGATCTGAGACGCGCCATCGCGATACAGCGAGAGCTTGCCGATGCGGCAATCGTCATCGTGATCACCTACGGCTACTCCGTTTCCATCACCAACGGCCTGCTGGTGCCGGATGCCGCATCGCGAGCCGAGACCGACGATGTGCTCCGCTATGCCGAAAAGTCCGGCGATGCAGTGGCATTGGCGCTCGCTCAGGTGGCTCACGGCCTGGTCCTGACGCGCACCACGCCAGCGGATCGCGGTGCCGGCGTAGCGCTGATCACCGAGGGTCGCGCGGCCCAACTGCGGCAGCGCAACCTGCTCGGCGTATCGATTGTCGACATCGAGAAGACACGCTTGAAAGCCGAAACCGGGGACCTGGACGACGCCATCGCACTTGGCCGCGCGACCGTTGATGAGCTGATCTCTTCCGGCGAAATGGTGTTACGCGGGGCCGCGATCGCCGCGCTCGTGACTGCGCTACTCATGAGGGGCGGCGACGGCGATGTCCGTGAGGCCGAAACGACGGTCGACCGCTTATCCGCTACGCCAACCGAATCCGGATTTGTCATGAATGACATCTGGGTGCAGCGGCTACGCGCCCTGCTCGCACAAGCGCACGGCGACGGTGCAGCCTATCGCGACTACCGGGACCACTACCGCGCGATGGCGGCATCGTATGGGTTCGAGGGGCACATGACATGGGGCCGAGCAATGCCATGATCTCAGCGCTCGCCGCAGCCGGCACGCTCCCACCCAGCTGTCCGCGGTGACCGGCAGCTGGAAGAAGCCACGAATACCGATTGCCACGCTGGCGGTTTCGTCGTACACGCCGTCGGGCGGTTCGTGTGCCGGCGGGACACACAACTCCTGGATGCGTAGATCATCGGGAATAGGACTACACGCAATTGGTTGTGGTGTGGGATGAAAGCGAACGCAACGCACGCACACTTGTGCGAACACCGACTAGCGTCGCCCCGGTTGCCGCCGCCTCCCTCTTCTCATGAATGTGGTGATCCGCCTATGTCATGCGCGACGGGCCCGCCGTCCTCACGCTCGACGCGGGCACGGTGACGGGCGCCGCCGGATCGCTGGGCGCGATCATGCACGCGTGGTAGCCGAATAAGGCGGCGCAGCCTCCGCCGCGCTGAACGCCCTGTACGGATCGATCTCGGATTCATCCAACCAACATTCGAAAGGACCATCGCCATGCGCGCGTACCGATTCGATTACCACGGCGGGCTGGACGGCCTGCAGGTGCACGACGAACCCGTCCCCTCTCCCCAACGAGGAGAACTCCTGCTGCGGATCAAAGCGGTCTCGCTGAACTACCGCGACATAGCAATCCCGTTGGGCCGCTACGTGCGCAAGGCCAAAGCCGGTTTGGTGCCGTGCAGCGACGCCGTTGCCGAAGTCGTCGAGATCGGTGAAGGTGTTGCCGACTACCGCCCCGGCGACCGGGTGGTGGCAACGTTTCAGCCTAGGTGGTTCGGTGGACCGCTTCCGGCGACCGCAGAGTCCGACAGTTACGGTAGCGGGCAGGACGGATGGCTCACCGAATACAAAGTGGTCTCGCAGGAATCGGTCGTCGGCGTGCCACCCGGCCTGTCCGACGAACACGCCGCCACGCTGCCCTGCGCCGGTGTGACCGCCTGGAATGCGCTAGGCGGTCCCGCACCGATCCGCGCCGGCCAAACCGTGTTGACTCTCGGTTCCGGCGGGGTATCGGTCTTCGCCGTGCAGCTGGCGAAACTTGCCGGGGCTCATGTCATCGCGACGACTTCAAGCACAGACAAGGCGCGGGTGTTGCAGTCGTTGGGCGCTGACGCGGTGATCAATTACCGCACCAACTCTCAATGGGGTCAACGGGTACGCGAACTAACCGAAGGCCGCGGCGTCGACCGCGTCGTCGAAGTTGGCGGTCCGGCCACCATCGAGCAGTCGTTGCGGGCGGTCGCCGTGGGCGGGGAAGTGACCCTGATCGGATTCCTGAGCGAGGATAATCCCGGGATCGACTATTTCTTGCTCAAGGGCAGTGACGCAATAACGCGGTCCATAACGGTCGGCGACCGCACTCATCTTCAAAGTCTCGTGCGGGCCGTCACCGCAACCGGGCTCACACCGGTCATCGACGAAATCTTCGAATTCTCAAATGCACGAGCGGCATTCGAGCGGCTGCGCGACGGAAAGCATCTCGGCAAGCTCGTCATCAGGGTCAACTGAGCCGGTTTGACGAAACCACCCGCGTGGAGATCGCCGCGCGGGTGGTTTCGCATTTTGCTGCCTCGGCTGTTATCCGCGGCGAGCGCAGTCCTTGTCCGTGGGCGCTGACGGCCACACGCAGGCGTCGATGTCGGTCGCGCCGCCGGAGCCCCCTCCAGTGAAGACGCCGAAAGCGTTGCCGTTTCTGGCGGTATACGTCGCCCCGCCGCCGCCCGGTCCAGCGCCGGCGCTGTCGACGATCAGCGTCCAGTTCATCCGCAACAGCGCGGCCTTGTAGGCGCCCATCACGTCGGTGGCAGAGCCGTTGACGAAGAAGTGCGAACGGATGCCGCCGTCGTGAATGGGATCGGGGCCGTCGGTTCTGTTCGTGGTCGCCGGCGTCGGGATCAGCGACCGCAGATACGCGACGGCGGCGGCGGTCGCGGCCTGCGACACGATGGTCGTGACGGTGTTGGTGGGGTTTGCCCGCGTGGTCATGGCCATGCCCGTATACGGCGAACCACCGCACGCCGCCGTCACCATTGCGACGGCGACGGCCGCGACGCACACAGTGGGGCGCATCTGGACTCCGTTCGGGGCAAGGTTCCCCGAAACATAGGCGATGGCGTGTCGCGCCAGCGCGCGTTCGCCTCGGGTTAGGTGCCGGGACGACCCGAATTAGGTGTCGACTAGCCGTCCAGCGCGAGGTCCTTGCGGAAACGCTGCATGCCGTCGATCTTGTCGTCCAGGCTGGCATCGGGCCCGGTGTAGAACATCCACGGCATGGTGATGATGCCGGTGACGCCGGCGTCCTCGACGCGCTGGTAGTCGGCGGTGGTGAACGCGTCGGTCAGCGGTGTCAGGATGGTGAAATCGTCCATGGTCAAACCGTTTTCGGCGCGCATCTGCCGCAGCCGGCCGACCGCCTCGATGGCCCGCTCGGACTTGATCAGATCGCCGATCCAGCCGTCGTTGCGGGCGGCGCGGCGCAGCGCGATGTCGCTGAGCCCACCGACGTACACGGGTATCGGTGGCGGAGTGGGTTGCATCTCCAGCCGCGGCGCGTGATAGAACTGGCCGTCGAACTCGGTCCAACCCGGCGACCACAGCGCCCGCATCAAATCGATGATTTCGTCGGTGCGCTTGCCGCGGGCCTCGAATTGCTCGCCCATCAGCGCGAATTCCTCGCGGCACCATCCCACGCCGATGCCCAGCTCCACCCGGCCGGACGCCAGAACCGCCGCGGTGCCAATGGCTTTGGCTGCCGAGTACGGGTTGCGCATGGCGGGGATGTAGACGGTGTTGACGAACCGCAACCGCGTGGTGACCTGAGCCAGCGCACCGACGAGCACCCAGGGATCGGGCCAGTCGGTGAAGGGCTGCCAGCGCCGTTCCCCGTCTTTGGTGTACGGGTACGGGGTGTCCAGGGTCTCCAGGTTGACGACGTGGTCGGGGATGCCGATCCCGTCGTAGCCGAGCTCGTCGGCCGCCTTGGCGAGCTCGATGATCTCGCGGGTGTTCAGGAAGGCGCTGCTGATGTAGAACTTCACCGCGCCTCCTGCGCCCAGGCCGGCTCGATGAAGACGCCGTCGGCCTCGACGGTGACGCCCGCGGCATCCGAAATGGTGCCGCGGGCAAAGACTTTGCGGCCCTCCTTGCCGTCGACCCACGCCTCGCAGCGGAGCGGGCCCAGCGGAGTGCCGCGCAGGTATTTCACGGTGATGGTGCCGGTGAAGCGCGCCTTGGACAGTCCCTCGCTGGCCGCCTCGCCGAGCATGTGGTCGAGCACCAGGGCGCTGACGCCGCCGTGCACCAGCTTGGGCGGACCCTCGTAGGCGGAGCCGAGGGTGAACTCGCTCCAGCAGCGGCCCTCGCCCTCGTGGTGCACGACGATCGGCGGGGCGATGGGGTTGCACACGCCGATCGCGGCGTTACCCAACGGCAGCGGACGGCCGTCGACGCGGTAGCTCACCCCGAGCGGTCGGGTGCGTTGCCGCAACGACGCGGTGACCGCCTCGATCGCCCGCTTCGCCTCGGCGACGACGTCGGCGTCGGCCTCGGTCCGGATGGTGGCGTCGACGAGCTCGCGGACCGTGTCGGCCAGCGGAGCGTACAGCGCGGTCACGCGATCGGCCTCCGCCGCGCTGAGCACCTCGAATATGGCGTCCAACGCGCCGGCCTCCTGACTCAACTTCCAAACACCTTGCGCACCACCGCTTTTGCTCGTCGCGTCACCCGAAGATAGTTGTCCAGGAATTCGCCGCCCTCGTCGGTCGGCCAGCCCGCGGCCACCGCGACGGCGTTGAGCTGACGCCCGGGCCCGGGCAGCTGGTCGGTGGGCTTGCCGCGGACCAGCACCAGCGCGTTGCGGGCCCGGGTGGCTGTCAGCCAGGCCTGCCGCAGCAGCTCCACCTCGTCGGCCGGCACCAGGTCGGCCGCGGCGATCGCGTCCAGGCACTGCAACGTCGAGGTGTTGTGCAGCGCGGGAATCTCGTGCGCGTGCCGCAGTTGCAGCAGCTGCACGGTCCATTCGACGTCGGCCAGGCCGCCACGGCCGAGCTTGGTGTGCGTGTTGGGGTCCGCCCCGCGCGGCAACCGCTCGGAGTCGACGCGGGCCTTGATCCGCCGGATCTCCTGCATCGCCTCGGCGGACACCCCGTCGGCCGGATACCGCGTCTTGTCGGCCATCAGCAGGAACCGCTGCCCCAGTTCCGCGTCGCCGGCGACCGAGTGTGCGCGCAGCAGCGCCTGGATCTCCCACGGCTGCGCCCACTGCTCGTAGTAGGCGGCGTAGGACGCGAGCGTGCGCACCAGCGGGCCGTTGCGGCCCTCGGGCCGCAGGTTGGCGTCGACCTCCAGCGGCGGGTCGACGCTGGGCGTGCCCAGCAACGCCCGAACCTGTTCGGCGACACCCGTCGCCCAGCGCACCGCCGCGGAATCCTCGACGCCGGGCGCGGGTTCGCAGACGAACATCACGTCGGCGTCGGAGCCGTAACCCAGCTCGGCGCCGCCCAGCCGGCCCATCCCGATGACCGCGATCGCGGCCGGCGCTTTCCCGGAGCCGTCGTCGGGCAGGTTGGCTCGGATCATCGCGTCGAGCGCGGCCTGCAGCACCGCCACCCACACCGAGGTCAGCGCCTCGCACACGTCGGTGACCTCGAGCATGCCGAGCAGGTCGGCGGACGCGATGCGGGCCAGCTCGCGCCGCCGCAGCGTGCGCGCCCCGGCGATCGCGCGCACCGGGTCGGAGTAGCGGCTGGCCGAGGCGACCAGCGCGCGGGCCACCGAGGCGGGGTCGGTGTCGAGCAGCCTGGGGCCGGACGGCCCGTCGCCGTAGTCCTGAATCACCCGCGGCGCGCGCATCAGCAGGTCCGGCACGTACGCCGACGTGCCCAGCACGTGCATCAGCCGGCGGGCCACGGCGGGCTTGTCCCGCAGCGTGGCCAGGTACCAGCTTTCCCCGGACAGCGCCTCGGACAGCCGCCGGTAGGCCAGCAATCCGCCGTCGGGGTCCGGCGCGTAGGACATCCAGTTCAGCAGTCTGGGCAGCAGCACCGACTGCACCCGGCCGCGCCGGCCGCTCAGGTTGACCAGCGCCGACATGTGCTTCAGCGCGGTCTGCGGGCCCTCGTAGCCCAGCGCCGCCAGCTGGCGCTCGGCGGCCTCGGAGGTCATGCCGCGGGAGATCTCCAGGCCCGGCGGGCCGATCGACTCCAGCAGCGGCTGATAGAAGAGCTTGGCGTGCAGCTGGGACACCCGCAGGTTCTGGTGCCGCAACTCCTCGCGCAACACCCCGGCCGCGTCATGGCGCCCGTCCGGCCGGATGTGGGCGGCCCGCGCCAGCCAGCGCACCGCCTCCTCGTCGTCGGCCTCGGGCAGCAGGTGGGTGCGCTTGAGCCGCTGCAACTGCAACCGGTGCTCGAGCAGGCGGAGGAACTCGTAGGAGGCGGTCAGGTTGGCGGCGTCCTCGCGGCCGATGTAGCCGCCCTGGCCCAGCGCGGCCAGCGCGTCCACCGTCGACGCCACGTGCAGCGAGTCGTCGCCGCGGCCATGCACCAACTGCAGGAGCTGCACGGCGAACTCCACGTCGCGCAGCCCGCCGCTGCCGAGCTTGATCTCGCGGCCGCGGACCTCGGCCGGCACCAGCTGCTCAACCCTGCGGCGCATCGCCTGCACCTCGACCACGAAATCCTCACGCTCGCAGGCGACCCAGACCATCGGCATCAGCGCGTCCAGGTAGCGCCGGCCGAGCTCCGCGTCGCCCACCGCCGCACGGGCTTTAAGCAGCGCCTGGAACTCCCAGGTCTTGGCCCAGCGCTGGTAGTAGGCGATGTGCGACTCGACGGTGCGGACCAGTTCCCCGCTGCGCCCCTCCGGCCGCAGCCCCGCATCGACCTGGAAGAAGGCTTCGGAGGCCAGCCGCATCATCTCGCTCGCCACCCGGGTGGTGACCGGGTTGGCCTGCTCGCCGACGAAGATGACGTCGACGTCGCTGACGTAGTTCAGTTCGCGGGCACCGCATTTGCCCATCGCGATGACCGCCAGCCGCGGCGGCGTGCGGTCGCCGCACACGCTGTTCTCGGCCACCCGCAGCGCGGCGGCCAGCGCGGCGTCCGCCAGGTCCGACAGGTGCGCCGCCACCACCGTGAAGGGGACCACCGGTTCGTCCTCGACCGTCGCGGCCAGATCCAGTGCGGCCAGCACCAGCAGCTGGTCGCGGTACAGCGTGCGAAGGCGCACCATCGCCGAACCCGGCGCCGCCAGCGCCTCGTCGACGCATTCGGTGAACCTGTCGCACAGCTGGTCGTGGGTGGGCAGTGTGACGTTGCCGCGCAAGAGTTTCCAGGACTGCGGCTGAGCGATCAGGTGATCGCCCAGTGCCAGCGACGAGCCGAGCACGCCGAACAGCCGGCCGCGCAGCGGACGTTCCGCCAGCAGGGCCGCGTTGAGCTCATCCCATCCCGATTCCGGGTTCTCCGACAGCCGGACCAAGGCGAGCAGCGCGGCGTCGGGATCCGCCGCGCGCGACAGCGACCAGAGCAGGTCGACGTGGGCCTGGTCGTCGTGGTCGTACCAACCCAGCTGCGCCATGCGTTCGGCCGCTTGCGGATCGACCAACCCGAGCCGGCCGACGCTGGGCAACCTGGGGCGCTGCGTCGCGGGTTTGGTCACGCCCACGACCGTAGCGCAAGCCGCAGGCGTTTAACCTGATCGGCGCCCGATCCGGGCTACAGCGACAGGTAGGTGCTCAGCTCGTACGGGGTGACGTGGCTGCGGTAGTTGGCCCACTCCGTCCGCTTGTTGCGCAGGAAGAAGTCAAAGACGTGCTCCCCCAACGTTTCCGCGACCAGTTCGGAGGACTCCATCGCGCGCAGCGCGCTGTCCAGGCTCGTCGGCAGCTCGCGGTAGCCCATCGCGATGCGTTCCTCGGCGGTCAGGTCCCACACGTTGTCCTCGGCTTGCGGCCCCAGCACGTAGCCCTTCTCCACCCCGCGCAGCCCGGCGGCCAGCAGCACCGCGAAGGCCAGGTACGGGTTGCACGCCGAGTCGGGGCTGCGGACCTCGACGCGCCGCGACGACGTCTTGTGCGGCGTGTACATGGGTACCCGCACCAGCGCGGACCGGTTGGCCGCACCCCACGACGCGGCGGTGGGCGCCTCGCCGCCGCCGACCAGCCGCTTGTAGGAGTTGACCCATTGGTTGGTGACGGCGCTGATCTCCGAGGCGTGCTCGAGGACCCCGGCGATGAAGGACTTGCCCACGTCGGAGAGCTGCAGCGGGTCGTCGGGGCTGTGGAACGCGTTGACGTCACCCTCGAAAAGGCTCATGTGGGTGTGCATCGCGGAGCCGGGGTGCTGCCCGAACGGCTTGGGCATGAAGGACGCGCGGGCGCCGTTCTCGATCGCGACCTCCTTGATGACGTAGCGGAACGTCATCACGTTGTCGGCCATCGACAGCGCGTCGGCGAAGCGCAGGTCGATCTCCTGCTGTCCGGGCGCGCCCTCGTGGTGGCTGAACTCCACCGAGATGCCCATGAATTCCAGGGCCTCGATCGCGTGGCGGCGAAAGTTGGAGGCCGAGTCGTGGACGGCCTGATCGAAGTAGCCGGCGTTGTCGACGGGAACTGGCGGCGTGCCGTCGTCGGCGCCCGGCTTGAGCAGGAAGAATTCGATCTCGGGGTGCACGTAGCAGGAGAAGCCCAGGTCGTTGGCCTTCTGCAGCTGGCGGCGCAGCACGTGCCGCGGGTCCGCCCAGGACGGCGATCCGTCCGGCATGGTGATGTCGCAGAACATCCGCGCCGAGTGGTGGTGGCCGTTGGCCGAGGCCCACGGCAGTACCTGGAAGGTGGACGGGTCGGGATTGGCCACCGTGTCGGATTCCGAGACCCGCGAGAAGCCCTCGATCGAGGAGCCGTCGAAGCCGATGCCCTCCTCGAAGGCGCCCTCGAGCTCGGCCGGGGCGATGGCGACCGACTTCAGGAAACCGAGCACATCGGTAAACCACAGCCGAACGAAGCGGATGTCTCGTTCCTCGAGGGTGCGGAGGACGAATTCCTTCTGTCGATCCATATCTCGAACAGTATGCAACTGCTGTTAATTCTGTGTTACCGATGCCCGCTCAGAACCATTGCGGCGCGTGGCGGACGCTGGTCAGGACTGGCAGCGGTAGGCGGCCGGCGGCGGCGTGCCGGCGACCAGATAGCGGACGACGGCGTTGTCCACGCACTGGTGGCCGTTGAACACCGCGGTGTGCTGCGTCCCGTCGTAGGTGATCAGCGGGCCGCCCAGCTGCCGGGCCAGGTTCACGCCGGCCTGATACGGCGTGGCCGGATCGTGCGTGGTGGAGACGACGACGACCTTGCCGGCGGCCATCGGCGGCGCGGCGTGCGGCGCCGACGTCGCGGGCACCGGCCACAGCGCGCACAAATCGCGGGGAGCGTTTCCGGTGAATTGCCCGTAGCTGAGGAACGGCGCGGCCTGACGGATGCGCTGATCGGCGCTCACCCAGCTGGCCTGGTCCGTCGGATTCGGCGCGTCGACGCAGCGGATCGCGTTGAACGCATCCTGATCGTTGGCGTAGTGCCCGTTCTTGTCGCGCCCGTCGTAGTCGTCGGCGAGCAACAGCAAGTCGCCGGCGTCGGTGCCGCGCGCCAGGCCGAGCAGCCCGCTGGTCAGGTATTTCCAGTGCGCCGGCGTGTAGAGCGCGTTGATGGTGCCGGTGGTCGCGTCGGCGTAGCTCAGGCCGCGCGGGTCCGCGGTGCGGCCCGGCCTGGTCGCCAGCGGGTCGACCAGCGCGTGGTAGCGGTTGACGAATTGGGTCGGGTCGGTGCCCAGCGGGCAGGCCGCCGAGCGGGCGCAGTCGGTGGCGTAGTCGTTGAAAGCGGTTTGAAATCCCGCCATCTGATTGACGTTCTCGTCGACGGGCCCGACGGTCGGGTCGATGGCGCCGTCGAGCACCATCGTGCGCACGTGGTTGCTGAACTTCTCCAGGTAGGCGGTGCCCAGCTCGGTGCCGTAGCTGTAGCCCAGGTAGTTGATCTGGTCGTCGCCCAGCGCCTGGCGGACGGCATCCATGTCGCGGGCGACCGAGGCGGTGCCGGTGTTGGCCAAAAACGCCGTGCCCATCCGGCTGACGCACTGCTGGGCCAGCTGGCGGTAGAGCTGCTCGATGTGCGCCACCCCGCCGGGGCTGTAGTCGACCATCGGCTCACGCCGGTAGGCGTCGAACTCCGCGTCGGTGCGGCAGCGCAGCGCAGGCGTCGAGTGACCGACTCCCCGGGGATCGAACCCGACCAGATCGAAGTTGCGCCGGACCGGAGAGTTTTCCAGGTTCGAGGACATCGCGGCCACCATGTCGACCGCCGAACCGCCGGGACCGCCGGGATTGACCAGAAGCGATCCGACCCGCTGTCCCGTCGCGGGTACCCGGATCACCGCCAGCTTGGCCTGCCCGCCGCCGGGGTTGTTGTAGTCGATCGGCACCGACACGGTGGTGCACTGCGCGGTGGGGATATCGCTTGTGTCCTCGACGAATTGGCCGCAGCTTCCCCAACCCTGCGGCACGGCGGCCGACGGCGGGTTCGGGCCCGGCGTCTGCCCGGCGCCGGGTTCGGGCGTGGCGAGGGCCGCGGGCGGCGCGACGACGCAGGGGCCACCGAGCAGCAGCCCGAATGAAAACAGCGCCGAGCTCAGGGATCTCAGACGCGACATGGCTGTCATCGTTGCAGCCGCGGGTACCCGTGACAGCGCGAAATGGTTACGCCTTGGTCTCGGCTGCCGCGTTCGCCGAGCGTGCAACCATGGCGAGAAATCGACGAAAGTTTCGCCGTGAGTGCATGTTCGGCGTCAGCGGGCGGCTAGCACTTGGCGCCGTCGGGCGGGATGGACCCGCTGACCAGATACGCCGTGATGTAGTTGTCGATGCAGCCGTCGCCCTGAAAGACCACGGTGTGCTGGGTGCCGTCGTAGGTGAGCAGCGAGCTGCGCAGCTCGTTGGCCAGATCCACGCCGGCCTTGTACGGGGTGGCCGGGTCGTGGGTCGTCGACACCACCACCGTGGGCGCCAGACCGGGCGCGGAAATGGTGTGCGGCTTGCTCGTTGGCGGCACCGGCCAGAATGCGCAGGTGCCCAGCGGGGCATTGCCGGTGAACTGCCCATAGCTCATGAACGGCGCGAGCTCGCGGGAGCGGCGGTCCTCGTCAACCACCTTGGAGCGGTCGGTGATCGGCGGCTGGTCCACGCAGTTGACCGCCACCCGCGCGTCGGTGGCGTTGGTGTAGTGGCCGTGCGAGTCGCGGCGCATGTACATGTCGGCCAGGGCGAGCAGGGTGTCGCCGTGGTGGTCGACGAGTTCGGACAGGCCGTCGGTCAGGTGATGCCACAGGTTCGGCGAATAGAGCGCCATGATGGTGCCGATGATCGCGTCGGAGTAGCCAAGTCCGCGTGGATCATTCGTCGGCACCGGATGGCCGACCATGGGGTTGTTCGGGTCGACCATCGGGTCGACCAGGCTGTGGTAGACCTCCACCGCCTTGGCCGGGTCGCTGCCCAGCGGGCAGGTCGGCTGCTTGGCGCAGTCGGCGGCGTAGTTGTTGAACGCGTCCTGGAATCCCTTGGCCTGACGCAGGTCGGCTTCGATCTGATCGGCGTTGGGGTCGACGGCGCCGTCGAGGATCATCGCCCGCACGTTGTGCGGGAAGGCCTCGGCGTACGCCGAGCCGATCCGGGTGCCGTAGGAGTAGCCGAGGTAGGTCAGCTTCTCATCACCGAGCGCCGCGCGGATGGCGTCGAGATCCCGTGCGACGTTGACGGTCCCGACGTTGGCCAGGAAGCCCTTGCCCATCTTGTCGATGCAGCGGCCGACGAACTGCTTGGTTTCGTCCTCCATGTGGGCCACGCCCGCCGGGCTGTAGTCGACGTTGGGCTCCGTGCGCAGCCGGTCGTTGTCGGCGTCGGAGTTGCACCAGACCGCCGGGCGCGACGCCCCGACCCCGCGCGGGTCGAAGCCGACGAGGTCGAATCGTTCGCGCACCTTCTTGGGCAACGACTGGACGACCCCGAGCGCCGCCTCGATGCCGGACTCCCCCGGCCCGCCGGGGTTGATCACCAGCGAGCCGATCTTGTCTCCGGTCGCGGGGAAACGAATCATGGCCAGCGTCGCCACGTCGCCGTCGAGATGGTCGTAGTCGACCGGGACGGCCAGTTTGCCGCACAGCGCGCCGGCCGGGAGTTTGACTTTCGGGTTCGCGGCCCGGCACGGCGTCCACTCCACCGCCTGGCCCAGCTTCGGCCCGGACATGACGGCGCGCCCGACCACGACGCGGACGCACCCCGCTGCAAGCAGCGCGACGGCAGCCATCGACGTCCAGATCAGCAGCGTGCGCGCGATCTTGGCGCGACGAGACAGGCCCATGCCAACCTATGCTGCCAGAGGAAACCTGAGATCCCGATTAGCGGCACCGCCGCCGGAGCTAGCGCGCGAGCGCGAGCAGCTCCTCCATCCCGACCGCAAACTCGTCGGCCATCTCCCACAAGTCAGGCAGCAGATCCGGGCAGCCGACGAGCCCGATGTCGAGTTTGCCCTGCAGCGACATCGCGGTGATGTTGAGTCCGGAGCCGTGAAATATCGGCCCCAACGGGTACATCGATTTCACCTCGCAGCCCAGCATGTACAGCGGAACCTGCGGTCCCGGAACGTTGGAGACCACCAAATTGTGCACGGGCATGCTGGCGGTGAATCGGGTTCTGGCGTAGATCCGCATCGCGATGCCGAAAACCGCCGGGGCGGCGAATTGTGACCAATCCTGCAGCAGTGACGCACCGATGGCTGAACTGTGTTCTTTGGCAACCGAATTCGCCCGGGCGATGGCTTTCAGCGGCTCCACCGGATCGGTGATCTGGGTGTGCAAACTGGAAAACATCGCCGACACTTGATTGCGGCCGGGACGGTCGGATTTGCCATGCACCGAAACGGGGACGGATGCCACCAGCGACGAATCCGGCAATTCATTTCGGTCCGTCAGGTATTGGCGAAGCACACCGGAAACCAATGCCATCACGACGTCGTTGACTTTGACGCCGAAATGGTTCTTCACCCCTTTGACGTCGTCGAGATCCAATTCGGCATAAGCGACGTTGCGGCGGTCACTGATCCTGGCGTTGAATACGGTTCCGGGCGCCGCGAACGGGCGGGCCATGGCGAGGCCCTCGCGCGCCCGTCGCACCGTGGCGAGCACCGACGAGACGGTGTCGGGCACCACGCTGGCCAGGTGCAGCGGCCGGGCCGCGAAGCGGACCAGCCCGCCGGCCGCGATCTGCCAGCCTTGCGCTCCCCCGACGCCCTCGGCCGGCTCCGGCGCGGGCGCGTCGGCTTCGGTCGCGCACAACTGCGACATCAGGTTGGCGCCCGTTACCCCGTCGACGCCGGCGTGGTGCACCTTGGTCATCACCGCCAGCCGCCCGTCCCGGTGGCAGTCCGTGCCGGCCACGCCTTCGATGACCCACATCTCCCAGAGCGGCCTGCCGCGGTCCAACGGCCGCTCGGCGATGTGGCCACAGATCTCGGAGAGCTCGGCCCGCCCGCCCGGCGCGGGCACCGCGATGCGGTGCAGGTGGCGATCGATGTCGAACCTCTGGTCGTCTACCCACACCGGGTGGTCGAGATTCAACGGACTGTTCGCGAGCTTCTCGCGGAACGCCGGGATCGCCTTGATGCGGAGCGCAAGCGCGTCGCGCAGCCGGTCGAAGCTGTAGCCGCCCGGCGCGGTCGACGTGTCGAGCTCGATGATCGAACACACATGCATGGGCTGTGACGAGGTCTCCAGGTACAGGAAGCTGGCGTCCAGTCCACTCAGCCGCTGCATGCGCGCATGGTATGTCTCACACCGTCGCGGCGATGCAACTGCGCAAAAGAAATGGCAGAATCGAGTAGTCCGACGAACCCGGGGACCACTAACGGCCACGAGGATCGAACCGACCACCATTAGGGACAATGATGTCTGAGCACAACGTTTACGGTGCCAACTCGCCTGCGCAGCCCGAAAAGCCGCGGACCAGGATTCGCACCCACCACCTGCAGAAGATGAAGGCCGAAGGCCACAAGTGGGCGATGCTCACCGCCTACGACTATTCGACCGCGCGCATTTTCGACGAGGCCGACATCCCGGTGCTGCTGGTCGGCGACTCGGCGGCCAACGTGGTGTACGGCTACGACACCACGGTGCCCGTCTCGATCGACGAATTGATTCCGTTGGTGCGCGGTGTGGTGCGGGGCGCCCCGCACGCGCTGGTCGTCGCGGACCTGCCGTTCGGCAGCTACGAGGCCGGGCCGGCCGCAGCGCTGGCCGCCGCCACCCGGTTCATGAAGGAGGGCGGGGCGCACGCGGTCAAGCTCGAGGGCGGTGAGCGGGTGGCCGAGCAGATCGCCTGCCTGACCGCCGCCGGCATCCCGGTGATGGCGCACATCGGGTTCACCCCGCAGAGCGTGAACGGACTGGGCGGCTTCCGGGTGCAGGGCCGCGGCGACGCGGCCGAGCAGACGGTGCACGACGCGATCGCCGTCGCCGAGGCCGGCGCGTTCGCCGTCGTCATGGAGATGGTGCCGGCCGAACTGGCCACCCAGATCACCGGCAAGCTGACCATCCCGACCGTCGGCATCGGCGCCGGGCCCAACTGCGACGGCCAGGTCCTGGTTTGGCAGGACATGGCCGGCATGAGCAGCGGCAAGGCCGCCCGCTTCGTCAAGCGGTTCGCGGACATCGGCGGGGAATTGCGCCGGGCCGCAACGCAATATGCGCACGAGGTGGCCGGCGGGGTCTTTCCCGCCGACGAACACTGCTTCTGATCCGCCCGCCGCGGGCCCGCCTCGGCCGGTGGCGATGTGTTGCGCGGTCGCGCCGTCGGCCTGAAGTACGCGCCTGGTCCACGCGTTATTCCCGTCACCATGAAACCGCTGAAAAGCGTTGCGGTACAGGGATGTACGATGGCTCGTGGAGACAATCTGAACTCTGACGAGCAGGGGTGGACCACATCGACCGGGGGAATCGCGGTGCCTTCGTGCACCGTCGAACCGTGCTGACGCTGCCGCTGCTGGTAGCGGGAGGCATGGCTGTGGCCCAGACATCACGCGCGTCGGCGCAACCACCGCCCAACACTTCGCCGCAGGCGAGCCGGTGGTCGCCCGAACGGGCCAACCGCTGGTATGAGGCGCAGGGCTGGCTGGTGGGCGCGAACTACATCACGTCCAACGCCATCAATCAGCTGGAGATGTTCCAACGCGAAACATTCGATCCCCGGCGCATCGATACCGAGCTGGGCTGGGCGCGGACCAACGGTTTCAACGCGATACGGGTCTTCCTGCACGATCAGCTTTGGGCGCAGGACTACCGCGGGTTCCAGGGCCGGCTCGCCCAGTTCGTCGACATCGCCGCCCGGCACGGCATCAAACCGCTGTTCGTCCTGTTCGATTCGTGCTGGGACCCGTTCCCCCAGGCCGGTCCGCAGCGCGCGCCGCGCCCGGGCATCCACAACTCCGGTTGGGTGCAGAGTCCGGGGGCGGCGCGCCTCGACGATCACGGCTACCTGCACACCATGCGCGGCTACGTCACCGGGGTGCTGACACAGTTCCGCAGTGACGACCGCATCCTGGGCTGGGACCTGTGGAACGAGCCGGACAACCCGGCCGACGCCTACGCCGCGGTGGAGCGCAAAGACAAGGTGGACCTGGTCGCCCGGCTGTTGCCCCAGGTGTTCGAGTGGGCGCGGCTGGTCGATCCGCGCCAGCCGCTGACCA
Source organism: Mycobacterium sp. MUNTM1 (assembly GCF_054660795.1). NCBI lineage: Bacteria > Bacillati > Actinomycetota > Actinomycetes > Mycobacteriales > Mycobacteriaceae > Mycobacterium > Mycobacterium sp. MUNTM1. The sequence continues at coordinate 19,450 of NZ_BAAGDE010000053.1, read as the reverse complement.
GCGGCGTCTGGCACGGCGAGTGGGCCGACCCGGGACGCCGCAGCGTGATCAGCGGCATCCAGCTGGACAACTCCGACGTCATCACCTTCCACTCCTATGCCGGCCCGGAGGAGTTCGAGAGACGCATCGGCGAGCTCGTCCCGCTGGGCCGCCCGATCCTGTGCACCGAGTACATGGCCCGGCCGCTGGGCAGCACGGTGCAGTCCATCCTGCCGATCGCGAAGCGGGCCAACGTCGGCGCCTTCAACTGGGGTTTGGTCACCGGGAAGACGCAGACCTTCTTCCCCTGGGATTCCTGGGACCAGCCGAACCCGGACCCCGCGATGCCGCGGGAGTGGTTTCACGACCTGCTGGGCCCCGACGGCCGGCCCTTCCGCGACACCGAGATCCAGACGATCTTGGAGCTGAGCGACCTGGCGATGCACCTGCAGTCGCCCCCGCCGCCGCCTCCGGCCGGCTGACGGCGATCGGTCAGCGGCACCGATTCTGGAAGTCGGTCAACGGCTGGCGAATGCCCTCGAGGTCGGCGTGGGTCTGCGGGTTGGCGTCCATGTACTGCTTCAACTGCGCGCGCATGTCGTCGCGCGGCTGACCCTTCAAGCTGGTGAAGTAGGCGTTGACGTCGGGATGGGTGAACAAATACGCCGACGTCGCCGCGGCCACGCCCGACGAGACCTGGGCAAGGTCGGCCGCCGTGCAATTCGGTTGCGACGAGGGCGCCGGTTCCGGGTCGTCCATCGGCCAGTCCGCGGCGGCCGAACCCGCCGTCGCGAAAAGCATTGCCACACCGACCGCGCCGGACGCCACTGCGCCGGTAACAACTCGGGGCGCCGGGCGAACAAAAGACACCATGGAAACGCTCCTTCGCCGTCGCATCCGCAATCGCGGCCGTTATCCGTATCGCAAACCTTAGGGCGTTTTCTCGGCGCGCATGCGTTAATCACCGGCAACGGAAACTGGAGCCATTCTTCGATCTCGGCCCGTCGGTCGGGCCGCGGCGGCAGAATGCGTTAGGGGTGGCAGGAAGGAGGCCGCAGATGATTCGGCGCCGCTGGTTTGCCGTAATTCTGGTGTTCTCGGGCTTGGCCGTAAACCCCGCAATCGTGGTTGCCGCGCATTCCGCCGACCGGGCGGAGGCTACCGTGTGTGTGGGCGCGGGCCGGCGCATCTCGGTCAGCGGGTGCACCAACATCGCCGACAACATCGAACGCTACGTCCCGCCGCCGGCCGCTTACGCGCCACTGCCCGAGGACGACGCGCCGCCTGCTCCCCCGCCGCCCTGAGCGCGGCCGCAACGGGCGCTTCACTCGCCGGCCGATCCGCGGCGGCCTCGTCGCTTCGGTGTGGCAGGCTATGGGTGCTCATTTCCCATCCAATCCGTTCACGGCCGCGGCGACGCGCCCAACGCGCCCTCAATGGAGCCGAAGATGCCTGCAAAAGCGCCCTCGCGTCATCTCGAGGTCGAGCGCAAGTTCGATGTAGTCGAATCCACCGTGTCGCCCTCGTTCGAGGGGATCGCCGCGGTCGCGCACGTCGAGAAGTCACCGGCGCAAACCCTCGATGCGACGTACTTCGACACGCCCATCCACGATTTGGCGCGCAACAAGATCACGCTGCGCCGCCGCACCGGTGGCTCCGACGCGGGATGGCACCTGAAGCTGCCGTCCGGTCCCGACGCCCGCACCGAGGTCCGCCTACCGCTGGACGCATCGGACGGAAACGACTCCGTGCCCAACGAGTTGACGGACGTGGTGCTGGCGATCGTCCGCGACCGCCCGCTGCAGCCCGTCGCGCGCATCACCACCCGGCGCGAGAGCCAGGTGCTGTACGACGCCGCGGGCACCGCTCTGGCCGAGTTCAGCAACGACCATGTCACCGCGTGGTCGACGCGGGGATCCGAGGACACCGACTCGCCGACCGAACAGGAATGGCGCGAATGGGAATTGGAGCTCCTCGAGGCGAGTGGGCTGTCCAACGGGACGGCCGGCGCCGAGCTGCTGAGCCGGTTGAGCAACCGGCTGCTGGACGCCGGGGCCGCGCCGGCGGGTCACGGCTCCAAGCTGGCGCGGGTGCTCGGCACGCCGCCCAACGGCGCCACGCCGCCCGAAGACCCGCTGCAGCGCGCGATCGCCGAGCAGGTCCGCGAGCTGGTGGTGTGGGATCGCGCGGTACGCGCCGACGCCTACGACTCCATCCACCAGATGCGGGTGACCACCCGCAAGCTGCGCAGCCTGCTGCGGGATTACCAGGAGTCGTTCGGGCTGCCCGAGGAGGGGTGGGTGCTGGACGAGCTGCGTGAGCTCGCCGGGATTCTGGGCGTGGCGCGCGACGCCGAGGTGCTCGCCGAGCGATACGAACGCGACTTGGACGGGCTCGCACCGGAATTGGTGCGCGGACCGGTGCGCGAACGCCTGGTCGGGGGGGCCCAGCGGCGCTACCAGACCGGGCTGCGCCGGTCGTTGATCGCGATGCGCTCGCAGCGGTACTTCCGCCTGCTGGACTCCCTCGACCTGATAGCGGCCGCGACGCCGGGCGTCGCCACGGCCGAGGAACAGGCGCCGGTGACCATCGAGGCCGCCTACAAGAAGGTGCGCAAGGCTCAGAAAGCCGCCGCCCAGGTCGACCGCGAGCACCCGGACGACCACCACCAACGCGACGAGGCGATCCATCGGATCCGCAAGCGCGCCAAGCGTCTTCGCTACACCGCCTCCGCTACCGGCGCCGCGAAGGTGTCCGAACAGGCCAAGGCGGTCCAGTCGCTGCTCGGTGACCACCAAGACAGCGTCGTCAGCCGCGAGCATCTGCGTCAGGAGGCCGAGATCGCCCACGCCGCCGGCGAGGACACCTTCACCTACGGGCTGCTGTATCAGCGGGAGGCCGACCTCGCCGACCGCTGCCGCGACGCACTCGACGACACCCTGCGCGAACTCGCCAGGGCCGTCCGCAAGGCGGGGCATTAGAAGGCGGACGAGTTGGCCTGTAAGCCGGATTCTGTTCCCCGCCGCCGCGCATAAGCAACGGCGGCGCGGCGGCGACCATCCATCTGGACACACCGTCACCGGGTGCCTCGAGCGGCCTACCCGCAGGCTCGGGCGAGCAGCCCTCGAACGCCTGCGCGGCCACACCATAGGTGCGGCCTTCTTGGCCTTGCTTCGGGTGGGGTTTGCCTAGCCACCCCGGTCACCCGGGATGCTGGTGCGCTCTTACCGCACCGTTTCACCCTTACCACCGCGAGGGTGGCGGTCTGTTTTCTGTGGCACTTTCCCGCGAGTCACCTCGGATTGCCGTTAGCAATCACCCTGCTCTGTGAAGTCCGGACTTTCCTCGAACCGCCTTGCGGCGGTCCGCGGCCGCCCGGCCAACTCGTCCGCGACGATCCACGGTACTACCTGCGGCATTCCGGTGCCAGCAACGATTGCTCGCGCGGCTCTATCGTGGACCTGATGGACCGATGGCAAACGCGTGTCGACTCCGGCGATTGGGACGCCATCGCCGCCGCGGTCGGCGAGTACGGTGGTGCGCTGCTGCCGCGGCTGATCACGCCGGGTGAAGCGGCCCGGCTGCGCAGGCTCTGCGCCGACGACGGCCTGTTCCGGTCGACCATCGACATGGCGCCCAAACGCTATGGCGCCGGGCAATACCGCTATTTCCATGCGCCCTATCCCGAACCGATCGAAGAGCTCAAGCAGGCCCTCTATCCCCGGCTGCTGCCGATAGCGCGCGATTGGTGGGGCAAGCTCCGCCGCGACGCACCCTGGCCGGACCGCCTCGACGATTGGCTGGCGGCCTGTCATGCCGCCGGTCAGAGCAGGTCGACCGCCCTGATGCTGAAATACGGTGCGGGCGACTGGAACGCGTTGCACCGGGATCTGTACGGTGACTTGGTTTTCCCGCTCCAGGTCGTCATCAACCTGAGCAACCCCGGGTCCGACTACACCGGCGGCGAATTCCTGCTCGTCGAACAACGGCTGCGGGCCCAATCACGGGGCATGGCAACGCAACTGCCGCAGGGACACGGGTATGTCTTCACCACCCGGGAGCGACCGGTGCCCTCGGCCCGCGGGTGGGCCGCGGCGCCCGTGCGCCACGGTGTCTCGGTCGTTCGTTCCGGTGAGCGCTACGCGATGGGGTTGATCTTTCACGACGCGGCATAGGGGGCTATCCCGCTCGCCGCAACACCATGATGTTGTCGGCCATCGTTCCGACTTCGCCGTTCGGGCTTACCATTTCGCGCTCGACGGCCTCGGTCCTCACCCGCGTCCACCGCGGCGCCTTTAGGCGCAGCGAGTCGAGGACCTCGTCGATGCCGGCGAAGTGGTGATCGTGATGATCCGCCCAGGGCGGGGGTGCCCCGTGGTCGACGATCACCAGCACCCCACCGCGATCCACCCGCTCGGCCGCCCGCTGCAGCACCCCGTCGCGTTCCAGCCGCGCCGGGGAGTGCAGATACTGCGCGGACACCAGGTCGAAGGACCCGTCGGGGAAGCTCTCGTTGAGGTCGTGGCGCTGAAAATCGATGTGTGCGAGCATGTTCCGTGCCGATGCGGCCTCGGTGGCGCGCTGCAGCGCGGTGGCCGAGATGTCGACGGCCACCACCCGCCAGCCGCGCTCGGCCAGCCACAACGCGTCGGCGCCCTCCCCGCAGCCCAGGTCGAGCGCGCGGCCGGCCGGCAGGCCGGCGGCCACCTCGGCCAGGCGGGGATTGACCCGTCCGCTCCACGCTCGCTCCACCGAGCGGTAGCGCTCCTCCCAGAAGCGCTGGGCATCATCGGGTTTGCATGAATTGTCCACACCGCGAGCTTGCCTACCCGGTACAGTTTTGCCAAGCTGAATTGCTATGCCGGCAAATACCGCCCCGGACATCGACCTCCTGGTGCGCCGGCGGCTGCGCGAACTGCGGGTGCAGCGCGGCCTGACGCTGCAGGACGTCGGCGAGCGCGCCGGCATCGACGTCTCGACGCTCAGCCGCCTCGAGTCCGGGAAACGCCGGCTGGCACTGGATCACCTGCCGAGGCTGGCTCGGGCCCTGTCGGTCAGCACCGACGAGCTGCTGCAGGCGCCGCCCACCCCCGACCCTCGGGTGCGCGGGACCGCGCACACCCACCACGGCGTCACCTATTGGCCGCTGACCCGCCAGGGTCCCGCCGGGGGCCTGTACGCTTTCAAGGTCCGGGTCAGCGCGCGTCGCCGCACCCCGCCCGACGAGCTGCCGGTGCACGAGGGCCAGGACTGGATGTATGTGCTTTCCGGCCGGATGCGGCTCATCCTGGGCGACCGGGACTTCACCATCGACCCCGGCCAGGCCGTCGAGTTCTCGACGTGGACGCCGCACTGGTTCGGCGTGGTGGACGGGCCGGTGGAGGCCATCGTGATCTTCGGGGCGCACGGCGAGCGGCTTCACCTGCATAGTTGACCAGCGGTAGACCATTGCCCAACAGGCACGTCGGTGCCAGGCTGACCGCATGACAGAAGCCGAAAGTTTCGTCGACCAAACGGTCACGGGGCTCGCGGAGCCACAACCGATGTACAAGGCGCTGCGGGAAACCGCCCCCGTGTTCCGGTCGCCGCGGGCGGTCGTTCTCAGCCGCCTGGCCGACATCGAATTGGCGCTCAAACACACCGAACTGTTCTCGTCGAACATGGATGCGGTCGACCTGGGTAACGTGCGGCCGCTGATCCCGCTGCAGATCGACCCGCCCGAGCACGCCAAGTACCGGCGGATCCTCGATCCGCTGTTCACTCCGCGGGAGATGGCCCGGCGCGAGCCACGCGTCACCGAGCTGGTCAACGAGATGATCGACCGCTTCGCCGGCCGGGGCGAGTGCGACTTCCACACCGAGTTCGCGGTGCCGCTGCCCTGCACCGTCTTTCTGCAGCTGCTCGGCCTGCCGCTGAACGACCTCGACCAATTCCTGGTGTGGAAGGACGGCGTCATCCGCCCCGCGGGCGACTCGGGCTACGACCGCCGCCACGAGAGCTCCGCCGGCGTGGCCCAACAGATCTACGAGTACTTCGACCGCGCGATCGACGACCACATCGCCAGCCCGCGCGACGACGTGCTGTCCGCGATGATCGCGGCGAACTTCAAAGACGAGGCCGGCCAACCACTGTCGCGCGAGGAGCTGCTCGACATCTGCTTCCTGTTCCTCATCGCCGGGCTGGACACGGTCACCGACTCGCTCGACTGTTTCTTCGTCTACCTGGCGCGTCACCCCGATCACCGCCATCAACTCGTCGAGCAGCCTGACGTCCTGCCGAGCGCCGTCGAGGAGTTGTTGCGTTGGGAGACACCGGTTCCCGGCGTTGCCCGGGTGGCCGTCCAGGACGTCGAGGTGGGCGGGTGTCCGATCAGCAAGGGCGAGCGGGTCAGCCCGTTGCTGGGGGCGGCCAACACCGACCCGGCCGAATTCCCCGACCCGGAGCTGGTGGACTTCACCCGCAACCCCAACCGGCACCGGGCTTTCGGCGGCGGGCCGCACCGCTGCCTCGGCTCACATCTGGCCCGCATGGAACTCCGGGTGGCGCTGCGTGAATTCCACCGTCGCATACCGGATTACCAGATCAAGCCCGGCACCGAGCTGACCTACACCGCCGCGCTGCGCTCGGTGGAGTCGCTGCCGCTGGTCTTTCCGGTGTCATGAGCCGCGTCGATGACGATGCAGAGCGAAGCGATGAGGAGCGGCGCAAATGACTAACGTCGGCGTGGACCCCGACCGGTGCAGCGGCCACGGGCGCTGCTACACCCTGGCCCCCGACGTCTTCGACGCCGACGATGCCGGATACTGCCTGGTGCTCGTCGACGAGGTGTCCGGCGAGCTGGAATCACAGGCCGTCACGGCCGAACGGAACTGTCCGGAAAGCGCCATCACGCTGTCGCGCTGAACACCGGCCATCGAAGCGCGCTAGAACACGCCGTACCGGGGTAACCCGAGGTATGGCCATGAACGTCGCTCACAAGCTGATCAGCTCGCATCTGGAGTCCGGGGAGATGTCCCCGGGAGAAGAGATCGCGATCCGCATCGATCAGACGCTGACCCAGGATGCGACCGGCACGCTGGTGATGCAGGAACTCGAGGCGCTCGGGCTCGATCGCGCCCGCACCGAGGTGAGCGTGCAGTACGTCGACCACAACCTGTTGCAGGGCGACGAGAAGAACGCCGAGGATCACGAGTACCTGCGCACCGCGGCGCAGCGCTTCGGGCTGTGGTTCTCCAAACCGGGCAACGGCGTCTCGCACCCAACTCACATGCAGCGCTTCGGCATCCCCGGCAAGACGATGGTGGGCTCCGACTCCCACACTCCGGCGGCGGGATCGCTGGGCATGCTCGCGATCGGCGTCGGCGGGCTCGAGGTGGCGCTCGCGATCACGGGGCGGCCACTGCACATTCGCATGCCCGAGGTGTGGGGCGTGCGACTCGACGGTGAGCTGCCCCCGTGGTGTTCGGCCAAAGACGTGATCCTGGAGATGTTGCGGCGCCACGACGTCAAGGGCGGGGTGAACCGGATCATCGAGTACCACGGCCCCGGCGTGCGGACGCTGACCGCGATGGACCGCCACGTCATCGCCAACATGGGGGCCGAACTCGGCGCCACCACGACGGTGTTTCCCAGCGACGAAGCCGTGCGCGAATTCCTGCGCGCCGAGGAGCGCGAGGACGACTGGATGGAGTTGCTGGCCGATGACGACGCGGCGTATGACGTCGAGGAGACCATCGACCTGTCGCAGATCGAGCCGTTGATCGCCAAGCCGTCGTCGCCGGGCAACGTGGTGCCCGTTCGCGAGGTGGCCGGCGAGGAGATCGCTCAGACCGTGATCGGGTCCAGCGCCAATCCCGGGCTGCGGGATTTCGCGATCGCGGCCGCGATGGTGGCGGGACGCCAGACGGCCCCGCAGGTCAGCTTCGACATCAATCCGACGTCGCGCGAGATCCTGGCCGACCTGACCAAGATGGGCGCCACGCTGGATCTGGTGGTGGCCGGCGCGCGCATCCACCAGGCGGGCTGCATGGGGTGCATCGGCATGGGCCAGGCTCCCGCGGTCGGCCGCAACTCGCTGCGCACGATGCCGCGCAACTTCCCCGGCCGGTCCGGGACGAAGGAGGACGCGGTCTGGCTGTGCTCGCCCGAGACCGCTGCGGCGTCGGCGCTGACCGGAGTGATCACCGATCCGCGGGACTGGGCCAAAGAGGAGCGGATGGAGTATCCGAAACTGGATCTACCCGAGCGCAACTGCGTCAACACGGCGATGCTGGTCCCTCCGCTGGACGCGGAGGAGGCGCAACGCGTCGAACCGGTGAAGGGACCCAACATCTCCAGCCTGCCCGAGTTATCCCCGCTGCCAGACGAACTCGAGGCGCCGGTGCTGCTCAAGGTCGGCGACAACATCTCCACCGACGAAATCTCACCGGCCGGCGTGCAGGCTCTTCCGCTTCGGTCCAACATCCCCAAGCTCGCGATGTTCAGCTTCACCCGGGTCGACGACTCCTACCCCGAGCGGGCTCAACAGGCCGGCGACGGCGGGCACATCATTGTTGCCGGGGACAACTACGGCCAAGGCTCCTCGCGTGAGCACGCCGCGATCGCACCGCGCTACCTCGGGTTGCGGGTCGTCATCGCGAAGTCCTTCGCACGCATCCACTGGCAAAACCTGGCCAACTACGGGATTTTGGCGCTCGAGTTCGAGAATCCCGACGACTACGACTCGATCGACCAGGACGACACCCTGCGCATTCAGCACCTGCACGCGATCGACGATGAGGATGTCCTGCAGGTCGACAACGTCGGCAAGGAATCGTCATTCGCGGTCCGGCATCGACTCTCGCCGCGACAAGTCAAGGATGTGTTGGCCGGCGGCTTGATTCCCCGACTCAACCAAGAGCAGGAATGACGTTTACAGATACGCTGTCTGGTTGACCAAGCGCACCGAAGACGCTCCGTCGGAATAGAACTCGGCGATGCTCAGCGACGCCAGGTCGAGGTGCAGGCGGTACAGGACGCCGGGCCCGGCGTCCAGCGCCTCGCGCAGCAGCATCTTGATGGGTGTCACGTGCGACACCAACAGCACCGTGGTGCCCTGGTGTGCGGCGACGATCCGGTCACGAACCCTCGCCACCCGCTCGGCCACCACGTCGAAGCTCTCCCCGTCGGGCGGCGCGGCGCTGGTGTCGCGCAGCCAGCGGCCGTGCAGTTCGGGGTCGCGCTCGGCGGCCTCGCCGAACGTCAGCCCCTCCCAGGCCCCGAAGTCGGTCTCGATCAGGTCGTCGTCGACGGTGACGTCCAGGCCCAGTGCCTTGGCCGCGGCCGCCGCGGTGTCGTACGCCCGTTGCAACGGCGAGGCGAACACCGCTGAAATGCCGCCGCGCTGGGCCAGATAGCGCGCCGCCGCATCGGCCTGCCGCCGCCCCACCTCGGTGAGCGCCGGGTTGCCACGGCCCGAGTAGCGGCGGTGCACCGACAACTCGGTCTGGCCGTGACGCAGCAACAGCAGCCGGGTCGGGGTGCCGCGCGCGCCGGTCCAGCCGGGCGCCGACGGGGTGGGCTCGGGTTTGTCCGCCGGGGCGGATTGTTGTGCCGGCTCCGGCTTTTCGGTCACGTGGTTGACTTCGGCGGCGGCGTCCATCGCCTCGTTGGCCAGCCGATCGGCGTGGGTGTTGCGCTCTCGCGGGATCCACGAGTAGCTGATCCGCTCGAACCGTCGTGCCCGGTTTCGGGCTTCGGCGTGCAGTTCGATCAGGTCGGGGTGCTTGACCTTCCACCGTCCGGACATCTGCTCGACCAGCAGCTTGGAATCCAGGTACACCGCCGCCTCGGTGGCGCCCAGGTTCAGGGCATCGTCCAAACCGGCTATCAGGCCCCGGTATTCGGCAACGTTGTTGGTCGCGCGTCCGATGGCCTGCTTGGCCTCCGCCAGCACGGTCGTGCGGTCCTCGGTCCACACCACCGCGCCGTAGCCGGCCGGGCCGGGGTTGCCGCGCGATCCACCGTCGGCCTCGATGACGACTTTCACTGATCGAACCCCTTGACCCGCAACAGAATTGCGCCGCATTCCGGGCAGCGCACCACGTCGTCTTCGGCGGCCGCCGAGATGCGGGACAGCTCGCCGCGGTCGATCTCGAGCCGGCAGGCCCCACACCGGCGCCCCAGCAGCTGCCCGGCGCCGGCCCCTCCCCCGGCCCGCTGACGTTCGTAGAGGGCGGACAGCGCCGGATCGAGCGCGGCGCTCAGCGAGTCACGGCGCGAGGACTGCAGCTCGCGGGCCTGGCTGATCTCGGCGACCGCGGCGTCGAGCGCCTCACGCGCGGCGGTCATCTCGGCCTCCAGCGACGTGAGGGTCTGCTGCTCGCCGTCCAGCTGGGATTGCAGCTCCTCACGACGCTCCATCACCTCGAGCAGGGAGTCCTCCAGGCTGGTCTGCCGACGCTGCAGGGTCTCCAGCTCGTGCTGAAGGTCCGACAGCTGCTTGGCGTCGGTCGCGCCCGACTGCAGCAGCGCGCGGTCGCGGTCCTCGCGCTGGCGCACCGCATCGATCTCGGCCTCGAGCCGCGCCACCTGGGCGTCGATGTCCTCCAGCGCGATGCGCACCGTGGCCAACCGGTCACCGGCGGCCTCGAATTCCACCTGCAGCCGCTCGCAGGCCTCTTGCTCGGGCAGATGCGTGGCCCGGTGCGTGATGCGGGACAGCTCGGCATCCAATTTCGACAGTTCGAGCAGCGAACGCTGCTGTGCCACTTCGGCTTTCATGACCCGTCACCCCCGGACTCGTTGCCAACCCGCTCGACATTCCAAGGGTCGGTGCGTATCGAGCTCACCCGCACCGGGAGCTCCGCACCGAAACGCGACCGCAGCACGCCGGCGGCCTGTTCACACCAAGGGAATTCACTTGCCCAATGTGCCACATCGATCAGGGCCACATCGGAGGCACGGCGATGTTCGTCGGCCGGGTGGTGGCGCAGGTCGGCCGTGACGTAGGCCTGCACGCCGGCACCGGCCGCGGCGGCCAGCAGCGCATCCCCGGCGCCGCCACACACGGCGACCCGCGACACCGGCATGTCGGGGTCGCCCGCCGCCCGCACTCCCCAGGACGTGCGCGGCAACGCCGCGTTGACACGGGAGACGAAGTCGCGCAACGGTTCCGGGCGCTCCAGCGTCGCGATGCGGCCCAATCCGGCGCCGCTCGGCGGGGGCACCATCGCAAAGATGTCGAACGCCGGCTCCTCGTAGGGATGGGCGGCGCGCATCGCGGCCAGCACCGCAGCCCGGGAACGCGCGGGCGCGACGACCTCGAACCGGTCTTCGGCCACCCGCTCGACATTCCCGACGCTGCCCACCGCGGGCGAGGCGCCCGCGTGCGGCAGGAACTGCCCGATGCCGCTGACGGTCCAGCTGCAATGCGAATAGTCGCCGATATGCCCGGCCCCGGCCGCGAACACCGCCGCCCGCACCTCCTCGGCGTTCTCACCGGGGACGTAGACGATCCACTTGTCGATGTCGGGTCCGCCCGATGCCGGTTCGAGCGCGGCCTCGACGGTCAGTCCCAGCGCCTCGGCCAGCGCATCGGAGACGCCCGGGCGGGCCGAGTCGGCGTTGGTGTGCGCGGTGAACAGCGAGCGCCCGCCCCGGATCAACCGGTGCACCAGCGCACCCTTGGGGGTGCTGGCCGCCACGGTGTACACCCCGCGCAGCAGCAGGGGGTGATGGGCCAGCAGCAGGCTCGCCGGGGGCACCTCATCGACGACCGCCGGCGTCGCGTCGACGGCGATAGTCACCGACTCGAGCTCGTCGTCGGGGTCGCCGCACACCAGGCCCACCGAATCCCAGGATTCGGCGAGCCGCGGTGGGTAGGCCTCGTCGAGCACCGCGATGACGTCGGCCAGCTTCACGCTCACCGCCGCCTCGTTTCCGAAATCGCCTGCACCAGCTGCGGCCACTCGCGGCGCACCGCGGCCCGCAGATACCGCTCGTCCAGGCCAACGAAGGTATCACAACGGCGAAGGGCAATTCCCCTGTCCTGCAGGCTCTTTCGGAGGTGGGCCGCATCGGGCGTGCGGAACAGCACGAACGGAGCCCGGCCGTCGACCACCTCGGCGCCCACCGACGCCAGGCCGGTCACCATCTCGGCGCGCAGCCGGGCCAAGCGCGCCGCCCCGGCCGCCGCGTCGGCCACGGCCTGACGACCGCAGCAATCCGCGATGGCCGTCAGTTGCAGCGTCCCCACCGGCCAGTGCGCCCGCTGCGCGGTCAGCCGCGCCAGCACCTCCGGGGAACCCAGCGCGTAGCCCACCCGCAACCCGGCCAGCGCCCACGTCTTGGTCAGGCTGCGCAGCACCAGCACGTCGGGCAGCGCGTCACCGGCCAGCGATTGCGGCTCGCCGGGGATCGAGTCGGCGAACGCCTCGTCGACCACCAGGATCCGTCCCGGCCGGCGCAGCGCCAGGAGTTGGTCGCGGGTGTGCAGCACCGAGGTGGGATTGGTCGGGTTGCCCACCACGACAAGGTCGGCGTCGTCGGGGACGGCCGCACCGGCCAGGCCGAACGGCGGCTCCAGCACGACGTGGTGCACCGGCACCCCGGCCGCGGTCAGCGCGACGGCCGGCTCGGTGAACGCCGGCGCGATGATCGCCGCCCGCCGCGGACGCAGGTTGCTCAGCAGGGCGAACGCCTCGGCCACCCCGGCCAGCGGCAGCACCTCGTCGCGGGCCCGGCCGTGTCGCTCGGCGACCGCGTCCTGCGCCCGGTGCACGTCGAGGAGGCTCGGGTAGCGCGCCAGGTCGGGCAGCCGCTCGGCCAGCCGTCGCAGCAGCCACTCCGGTGGTTGGCCGTGCCGGACGTTGACGGCGAAATCCAGCATCCCGGGCGCGACGGCCTGATCGCCGTGGTAGCGCGCCGCAGGCGGGCTCAGGTTCAGACTCGCCATCCGTGAAACACTAGTGGGCCGTGCGGGCCGGGCGGAGCAACACCGTCACACCCGCGTATACCCATCGAGGACAATGGTGAGGTGACAGGCACAACGTCAGCCGACCGCCGGGCGCCCCGCGACGCCACCGCACCGGACGCGGCACAGCTGGTGATCTTCGATCTCGACGGCACGCTGACCGACTCCGCGGAGGGGATCGTCGCCAGCTTCCTGCACGCGCTCGAGCACATCGGCGCGCCGGTGCCGCCCGGTGACCTCGTCGCGCAGATCGTGGGCCCGCCGATGGACGACACCTTCCGGGCCATGGAGCTCGGCGACGACGCCGAGGAGGCGATCGCGGCCTTTCGCGCCGAGTACGGCGCCCGGGGCTGGGCGATGAACGCGCTCTTCGACGGGATCGAGGCGCTGCTGACCGACCTGCGCGCCGCCGGTGTCCGGCTGGCGGTGGCCACCTCCAAGCTCGAGACGACGGCGCGGCGCATCCTCGCCCACTTCGGGCTCGACCAGCACTTCGAGGTCATCGCCGGCGCCAGCCCGGATGGTTCGCGCAAGGCCAAGGTCGAGGTGCTGGCGCACGCCCTGGCGCAGCTGGAACCGCTGCCCGACCGGGTGCTGATGGTCGGTGACCGCAGCCACGACGTGCACGGCGCGGCCGCCCACGGCATCGACACCGTGGTGGTCGGCTGGGGCTACGGCGAGGCCGACTTTCCCGACCGCGCCGCCGAAAGCGCGGCCGAATCCGGCGTGACGCACGCCGCGACCATCGACGAGTTGCGGAGGGCGCTGGGTGTCTGAGGCCGCGACGAACGAACCGTTGCACGTCACGTTCGTGTGCACCGGCAACATCTGCCGTTCGGTGATGGCCGAGAAGATGTTCGCCGACCAGCTGCGCCGGCGCGGCCTGGCCGACGCGGTCCGGGTGAGCAGTGCCGGCACCGGCAACTGGCACGTCGGTGAGTGCGCCGACGAGCGGGCGGCCGGCGTGCTGCGCGCCCACGGCTACCCGACCGAGCACCGGGCCGCCCAGGTCGATGCCGAACACCTGGGCGCCGACCTGGTGGTGGCCCTCGACCGCAACCACGCCCGGATGCTGCGGCACCTGGGCGCCGATGAGGACCGCGTCCGGATGCTGCGGTCCTTCGATCCGCGTACCGGCGCGCACACCCCCGACGTCGACGACCCGTACTACGGCGACACCGGGGACTTCGAGCGCGTGTACACGGTCATCGAGGCCGCGCTGCCGGGCCTGCACGACTGGGTCGACGAGCGGCTCGCGCAGAACGGATCCGGTTGATGCGTCGCCTGCCCTTTCCGCTGCGCCCCGGCTGGATCGTGCTGGCCCTGGTGGTCGCCGCCTTCGCCTACCTGTGCTTCACGGTGCTCGCGCCCTGGCAGCTCGGCAAGCACAGCAGGACCTCGCAGGAGAACCGCCAGATCGAATCGTCGCTCAACACCGCACCCGTCCCGCTGAAAACGCTGCTGCCGCAGCAGAATTCGGCGGCTCCCGGCGCCCAGTGGCGCCAGGTCACCGCCACCGGGCACTACCTGCCCGACGTGCAGGTGCTGGCCCGGTTGCGGGTGATCGATTCGAAGCCGGCGTTCGAGGTGCTGGCGCCATTCGTCGTCGACGGCGGACCGACCGTCCTGGTCGACCGCGGCTACGTGCGGCCACTGGAGGGGTCCCATGTCCCGCCCATCCCCCGCCCCCCGACGCAGACGGTGACCATCACGGCGCGGCTGCGCAACTCCGAGAGCGCCGCGGTGAACAAGGATCCGTTCGTGGGAGACGGTGTGCAGCAGGTGTATTCGATCGACACCGAACAGGTGGCGGTGCTGACCAAGGTCCCGCTGGCCGGGTCCTATCTGCAACTGATCGATGGTCAGCCCGGCGGCCTCGGCGTGGTCGGGGTGCCGCAACTGGACGCCGGCCCGTTCCTGTCCTACGGCATCCAGTGGATCGCGTTCGGCATCCTCGCCCCGATCGGGTTGGGCTATTTCGCCTACTCGGAGATCCGCGCCCGCCGACAGGAGAAGCAGCACCGGCCGTCGCCCGAGGCGGCACCCACCCCCGAGGCGCCCGCAGCGCCGCAGTCCGTGGAGGCCAAACTCGCCGACCGCTACGGTCGCCGGCGGTAACCCGACAGGCACACCATCAGCGCCGCCGACACCGCGGCGCCGGCCTGCACCAGCGACGACAGCGCCACCGCGCGCCGCAGGTCGGTCACCGCCGGCGCCCGGCCGTCGCCGAGCGTGGGCCGGATCTGCAGCTCGTGGCGGTATTGCGTGGGCCCGCCCAGGCGCACGCCCAGCGCCCCGGCGAAGGCGGCCTCGACGACGCCGGCGTTGGGGCTGGGATGGCGCGCGGCATCGCGGCGCCAGGCCCGCGCCGCGCCCGACGGCGATCCGGCGACCAGGGGCGCCAGCAGCACAGTGAGCACCGCGGTCACCCGGGCGGCGACGTAGTTGGCGATGTCATCCAATCGCGCTGCGGCCCAACCGAATCGGAGGTAGCGCGGTGAGCGATAACCCACCATCGAGTCCAGCGTGTTGATGCCGCGATACACCAGCACCGCGGGCGCGCCGCCCGCCGCCGCCCACAGCAGCGGCGCCACCTGGGCGTCGGAGGTGTTCTCGGCGATCGATTCCAGTGCCGCGCGCGCCAGGCCCTGTTCGTCCAGCGACGCCGGGTCGCGCCCACACAGCGACGGCAGCAGCCCGCGCGCGGCGTCGACGTCGCCGCGCTCCAACAGCTCCGACATCTCCAGGCCGGTGCGCGCCAGCGAGGTTCCGCCCAGCGCGACCCAGGTGGCCGCGCCGGTCGCCGCGATCGACCACACCCGGCCGCGCCGTGCCGCAGCCCGTCGCGCCGCCAGGCCCAGCAGGCCCAGCGCCCCGATCAGCGCGCCGGCGTGGGCCGCCCCGGCGGTCCGGCTGTCGCGATAGGTCAGGTTCTCCAGCGCGGCCGCGGCCCGGCCGAACAGCGCGACCGGGTGACCCCGGCGCGGGTCGCCCAGCGCGCGGTCGGCCAGATAGCCGATCGCCACGCCCGCGACCCGGGTCCGCCTCGCAACCACCTCGGCAGCGTCTCACACCCTCGCACGCGCCTCGGCCAGGTGCTGATCCGCCCCATTCTCGGGCGGATATCTCGCCGAGATCATTGATCGTGCCGATCCGGCGATGGTCTACTCGAAGGCATGAGGCCCAGCAGTCGAGGTCCGCGGTGAAGCGGCCCGCGACCCGGATCGCCGACCTGCTGAACCCAGCGGCGACGTTGTTGCCCGCCGCGAACGTCATCATGCAGCTGTCGTTGCCCGGTGTCGGCTATGGCGTGCTGGAAAGCCCGGTGGACAGCGGCAACGTCTACAAGCATCCGTTCAAGCGCGCCCGCACCACCGGCACCTACCTGGCGGCCGCGACCGTCGGGACCGAGTACGACCGGGCGCTGATCTGCGCGGCCGTCGACGCCGCCCACCGGCAGGTCCGGTCCACGTCGTCGAGCCCGGTGTCCTACAACGCTTTCGACCCCAGGCTGCAACTGTGGGTCGCCGCGTGCCTGTACCGGTACTTCGTCGACCAGCACGAATTCCTGCATGGCCCGCTGGATGACGCGACGGCCGACGCGGTCTACCGAGACGCCAGCAAGCTGGGCACCACACTGCAAGTGCCCGAGCGGATGTGGCCGCCGGATCGGGCCGCGTTCGACGAGTACTGGAAACGCTCCCTCGACGAGCTGCGCATCGACCCTCCGGTGCGCGAGCACCTGCACGGCGTGGCGTCATTGGCCTTCCTGCCGTGGCCATTGCGGGTGCTGGCGGGGCAGTTCAACCTGTTCGCGACCACCGGGTTTTTGGCTCCCGAGTTCCGGGAGTTGATGCGGCTGGACTGGTCGGCAAGCCAGCAGCGCCGCTTCGACTGGTTGCTGACCGCGCTGCGGCTGGCCGACCGGCTGATCCCGCACCGAGCCTGGATCTTCGGTTACCGGCTCTATTTGTGGGACATGCGATCCCGCGCGCGGCAGGGCCGGCGGATCGTCTAGATGGCGCAGGATCGTCTGGCGGGCAAGGTCGCCATCATCACCGGTGCGGGTTCCGGTATCGGGTGGGCGGCGGCGCGCCGGTTCGCCGACGAGGGAGCCCGCGTCGTGTGCGCCGACGTCAGCGGGCAGGAGCGCGAGATCGCCGCCCGGCTCGGCGATGTCGCGTTGCCGGTGCACGTCGACGTCACCGACGCCGCCGATGTCCAGCGCATGGTCGCCACCGCCGTCGACCGCTTCGGCCGGCTGGATGTGCTGCTGAACAACGCGGGATTCGGTGGGCCGCACGCGGCCCTGGCCGACACCGACGAAGATATGTTCGACAAGATCGTGGCGATCAATCTCAAAGGCGTGTTCCTCGGCATGAAATACGCCATCCCCGCGATGCTCGAGGCGGGCGGCGGCGCCATCGTCAACACCGCGTCGGCGTCCGGGCTGGTCGGCTGGAAGGGGTTGTCCTGCTACGCCGCAGCCAAGGCCGCGGTGGTGCAGATGACGAAATCCGCCGCGCTGGATTACGCCAAGACGAACGTGCGCATCAACGCGATCTGCCCAGGCATGACCTACACCGGCCTGGCCGGGGCCAAGCCCGACGACGACGTGCCGCCCGGCGGTTACCTGCCGACGCCGATGGCGCGGTGGGGCGAACCCGCCGAATTAGCCGCCGCCGCATTGTTTCTCGCCAGCGACGAGGCATCCTTCGTCACCGGCGCCGCGCTGCCCGTGGACGGTGGGTATTCGGCGAGCGGCCCGATGGTCGGCAAACCGCGCAAAGCGGACTAGCGTGGCAAGGCATGACCTTTCCAGCGCTCAACCACGTCGCGGTCACGGTGCGTGACCTCGAAGTCAGCGGGCCGTGGTATCGCAACCTGCTCGGCGCGGACCCGATCCTCGACGAGCACACCGACGCCGGCTTTCACCACCAGGTGTGGATGCTCGACGGCGGCACCGTATTCGGCATTCATCAGCACGACCGGGCGGCGCCCGACGAACAGTTCAGCGAACACCGTGTCGGCCTCGACCACGTCGGCTTCGGCTGCGCCAGCCGCGGCGAGCTGGAGCGGTGGGTCACCCGGCTGGGCGAACTGGGCATCGAGCACGGCGGCATCGTCGATGCGCCGTACGGCTCGGGGCTGAGTTTCCGCGACCCCGACGGCATCGCGCTGGAGTTCTTCGCCCCGCCCGGGTGATCGCTCAGCGCACCGTCGCGAAGAACGCGCGCAGGTCCTCGACGAACAGTTCCGGTTGTTCGAACGCCGCGAAATGCCCGCCGCGCGGCATGTCCGTCCAGTGGGTGATGTTGTAGACCGGCTCGCACCAGCTGCGCGGCGCCTTGAGCAGCTCGCCTGGGAAAGCCGCGACGCCCGTGGGCAATTCGACGCGGTCCCCTCCGCCCCACACCGCAAAGCTCTCCCAGTACAGGCGAGCCGAGGACGCGGCGGTGTCGGTGACCCAATAGACCATCACGTTGTCGAGCAGCTCGTCGCGGCTGACCGCGTTCTCGGGGTGCCCATCGCAATCGGCCCAGTCCCAGAACTTTTCGACGATCCAGGCCAGCTGCCCCACGGGCGAATCGGCCAGGGCGTAGCCCAGTGTTTGCGGCCGGGTGGACTGTTGCTTGGAATAGCCGGTGCCCCACTTGCGGTGGTTGGCCAACCCGGCCAGCGCTCGTTGCTCCTCCTCGGTCGGGTTGGTCAGCGAGTCCTTGGTGGGCCGGCCGACCGGCATGTTCAGGTGGATGCCCACGCAGTGGCCGACATTGCGGCCGATCTGCGTCGTTACCGCGGCACCCCAGTCGCCGCCCTGGGCGCCGTAGCGGTCGTAGCCCAGGCGCAGCATGAGCGTTTCCCACGCCTCGGCGATTTTTTCCACGCCCCAGCCGGTGTGGGTGGGCTTGCCCGAGAAGCCGTAGCCGGGCAGCGACGGACACACGACGTGGAAGGCGTCCTCGGCGCGCCCCGACGCGGGGTTGGTCAACGGCTCAATCACCTTGTGGAACTCCACGATTGAGCCCGGCCAGCCGTGCGTGATGACCAGCGGGAAGGCGTCGGCATGCGGGGACCGCTGGTGTATGAAATGGATGTCCAGCCCGTCGATTTCGGTGGTGAACTGATCGAAGCGGTTGAGCGCGGCCTCCCGCGAACGCCAGTCGTAGCCGCTGGCCCAGTAGTGGGCCAGTTCGCGGGTGTAGGCCAGCGGCACGCCCTGGCTCCAGTCGTCCACGCATTCGGCGTCGGGCCAACGCGTGCTGGCCAGCCGCGATCGCAGATCGTCAAGAACGTCGTCGGGAACGTCGATGCGGAACGGTTTCACGCGTTCATAGTGCCCCCGAGTGCGATCGGCGCCGCACACGCCCCCTCTCGATTGCGTGCGCACAAACGGCCGCGGGGCCGCCCGAGCGCCGTCACTCTCGTCAGGGCGCGAGCCTGACAAAGCCCGGCGCCATGGGCGGCGCTGGTGGCTCGGGTGGAGGCGGCGGAGGCGCCGCGGGCGGTGCCGGTGGC
>NZ_BAAGDE010000052.1:0-44131 GCF_054660795.1 Mycobacterium sp. MUNTM1 | reverse complement strand
CCAGAACGGTTACGTCTTCATCGAGACGAAATCCGGTGTGACGCGCTGCCAGATCAATAAGGACACCGTCGGCTGCGAAGCACCGTTCACCAACTCGCCGCTGCAGGACGGTGAGCACGCCAACGGCGTCAGCATCAACAGCGGCGGCAAGGTGCAGTGGGTGCTGGGCAACCTGGGGGCCATCCCGACCGTCACCATCGACTACAAGACCTACGCGGCGCAGGGCTGGACGATCATCGCCAACGCCGACGGCACCCGCTTCACCAACGACCAGACCAAGCACGGCATGTTCGTCAGCGTCGACAAGGTCAACACGTTCTAGAGGATGAAAGCCGAGTCAGCCGTCCCAGATCAGGTGGCCGTCGGGGCCGCGGCGGGCGCCCTCGGCGGGGCGGTGCGGACTGAGCCGGCCGTCCGGCATGAGGTGCCGCACGCGCATCCCGCGCCCGAGCATCGCCACGTCGGCGATCAGCCGCCGGTGGCAGCGCCACCAGACGCTCTCGCTACACATCACCGCCGTGGTGCGCCGGGCCGCGTCGGCCAAGACCTCGTCCAGCGCGGCGTCGAACTCTGGCGTCCGGGTGTACGCGGCGTACGCCCGGAACGCGGCCACCGTCCACCAGCTGTCGGGCTCCGGTTCTCCAGCCGCGATGTGCCGCCGCCCGCCGAGGCGCGGCTCCCACCGGTAGTCGATGCCGGATTGCGGCAGCCAGCATTCCAGGGCCTCCCGCCGCACGTCCGGATTGCTCCGACTGGCCGGGTAGCGCCGCACATCCACCACCAGCGCAACTCCCGGCCCGGCAAGCAACTCCGCCAGTCGCTCCCGGTCGGCCGCCCCGTGTCCCACGGTCAGCAGCACGCGCTCCATGAGGACAGCATGCCCGGGATCGGCGATGGCGCCGGCCAGGGTGCGAGGTGAATTGATTACCAAGCCTGCTTCAGTAATCTTGCCCATGAGCTCGGGAGGGGTGGCGATGCGAGCGGGGTTGATCAGCAGTCGGGCGAGCAGCTGACGATTCCATGCAGCTGCGATATCTCAGCCTCCCGGCCCTGATCGGCGCGGCCGGCGGCAATCCATGGGCAATCAACGCGAGCCTGCAGGCGGGCAGCCCGTTGCAGATTTCCAACCTGGCCGAGGCGTTTCGTCGCGCCGGCCGATGCACAAAAGAGGCCAACGACGCGTTCGAGCAGGCCCGTACCCGCTTCGAGACCGCCTGGAACCGCCAGAATGGCGATCATCCGATCACCGGCTCCGACGAAGTGCAGCGGGTGACGAAAGCCCTTGGGGCGCAGTCGTTGCAGATACCGAAGATCGGTGCGGACCTGGAGAACATCGCCGCCACGCTGGCCGAGGCGCAGAAGACCGCGGCCGGCCAGATCGCGTCGCTGGAAGCGAAGCTACAAAACCTCGACGATCTGATCGGCGAGGCCGACGAGATGGAAGACGACGACGACCTCAGCCAGGCCGACTTCGACGCGCTCGAAGCGTTTATCGCCACGTGTGAAGACGACGCGGTCGCTGACACCAAAGCCGCCCTGATCCAGCTGCAGACCACGCGCGACGGCTACGCGAGCTCGTTTCAGAACGCGATGGGGACGCTGCACGCAGATGGATATGACTCCACAGGCCCGCAGCCGGGTCCCGGACAACCGGCGTCCGGCCCGGCAGGGCCCGGACAACCGCCGCCCGGCAAGCCCGGACCCGGGTTGGCTCCGACGACGAGCGATCTGGCGCTCGCGGGTGCGGGAGCGGTCGCCGGTGGTACCGCTGACGGCGTTCGGCAGGCGACCCTCAAGTTGATCAACGAGTCGCCCGGCACAGGTCCCGGAAAGGCTGATCCGGGCTTGTTGAAGTGGTTGGAGGACCCGAGGATCGGCGGAGTCGAAATCAAGGGCTTCTCCCGTATCGGTGTCACGGTCGGTGCGGTCGGCGCGATACCTGCCGTCATGTCCGACATCCATGACGGCAACTCGGTGCCAGAGGCCGTCACCCGGGAGACGGCCGGAACCGCCGCCGGGCTCTGGGCGGGCGCGGCTGTTGGAGGCGTTGCCGCGGACGCGGTGGCTGGCGCAGCGATCGGTTCGGTCGTGCCGGGTGCGGGGACCGCGGTTGGTCTGGTAGCAGGCGCCGTCGTAGGAGCGGGCGCCGCCTTCGTGGCATCTAAGGGAGTCGAAACGATCTGGCATCCGGTTGCGGATGCGGTGGGCAGTGCGGTGCACGGTGTCGAATCGGTCTTCGGTTTCGGCTAGGGCGACGGCTATGCGGTTCGACGAATTTATCGAGCAGCGAGGCCTCGCGGTCTTCCCGGTCGACCGGTTCGCCGGGCTGGTGGTCGGTGTGGGCCTACCGCGGGGCTGGGAACCCTTCGATTCCGCCGTCGGAGTCCGCGTGTGGGCTTGGCGGGCAGACCCTTACATCGACGTGTTTTGCGCCAACGCGGTGTTGACGATGCATCGTGTCGAGGCTTTGCTGGACCCTGCCGAGGTGTTCGCGATGCTGTCAGAACAGCAGTTGTACGCGGCGCCGAAATGTCATGAACTACACCGACAGATCGCTGCGGCCACCGAGGGCGCCGGTATCGGGGGGACGCTCGCGATGCAGATCGAGCATGAACTGGGCACCATCGACAGCGCGACACACTCCCGGATCATCACCGCTGAACAGGAGACACTGATTGCGCAACTGACGATAACGGCGCGACGTGATTCGCCAGTTGATCGCGCAAATATCTGGCTTCAGGCGCGATCGGGGCCGGCGACAAATCCAGCGCTCGCGAGTCACCACGGCGGCCCGGTAAGTAGAACGCGAGAAGGGCAGCGATGACCGGAAGTGAGGTGAAAGGCCGTTGGAGGCGGGTGCTGCGCTACTCCTTCGCTGGAGCCTTGCTCCTGTTAGCGGGCATCAGCCTGCTGGTGGGATCGTCGTGGTACCTGCCGCTGGGCATTGCGGTGACCGGCGGCATCATCCTCGTCGGCCAGCGCCGGATTTTTCGGCCGGGAGTCAACCGATCCGGGGACGAGATCGTCTGCCGCTACATTCCCTGGTACGAGGGAAATGCTTACGTCTTGAACGTGCTGGTGCCGGCGCTAGGCGTGTCCAGTGTCGGCGCGGGGTGGGCGCCCGGAAATCCGGGATGGCTTCGGTTCACCGGCTTGACGCTGCTGATCCTGACGCCGGTCTTCGTGTTCAGCGCCGTGCGCATGTGGCGTCGTTGCCTGCTGGCCATCTCCCCGTCGGCGCTGACCGTGCGTTTGGCTGGACCCAAGGATGAGCTGACCGAAATCCGGCGTGATTGCGTCCTGGCAATTGGGCCCAAGATCGTCCCGAATGGGGTGAGCGGACAGTCGCTGCAAGTCGAAATTGCCTATCGCGCAGCGGATCTGAGCAGCAAGACTGTGCTGCTCGGCCTCCAATTGAGTGTTCAGCCGGTCAACCTGGTCAACGCGCTGGTGGCCTGGAAAGACGGCGCCAACGACGAGCCGGGCCAGCTGATCGACCGCATCGAACGGGTTCTGCGAGGCCGCACGACGGCCGGCGTGTGACCGCGTCGATCAGAGCTTGGAGCCGAGCCCCGCGATCAGATTGATGGTCACCGCCAGGACCACCGCCCCGAGCAGGTAGGACACCAGCGCATGGCGCAAGACCGTCGCCCTGATCGACGCCAAGCCGATCTCGGTGTCCGACACCTGGTAGGTCATCCCGACGGTGAAGGCGAGGTAGGCGAAGTCGCGGAACCGGGGCGGCTCGGGATCGTGAAAATTGATGCCGCCCGGCTCATCCGAGTAGTAGAGCCGCGCGTAGTGCACGGAGTACAGCGTGTGCACGGCCACCCAGGATGCCGCGACGGTCAGGACGCCGACGACGGCGGCCGCCAGGGCTTCATGGCCTGAGCGCGAACCCGCGGCCACCACGTACCCGACGCCGCCCAGGCTCGCGACGCTCGCCGACAGGATGACCGCGTCGGCGACCCACCGGGTCGGATCCTCCCGCGTCGCCCATCGACACGTCTGCTCGGCGTCCATGCCGAGCAGGCTGAGGTGCGTCCACGCCGCATACGTTCCGGCGGTGGCGATCCAGCCGGCCAGCGCGAAACGCCAGCCGACCGTGTTTCCCGCCGCCACGGCGACGGCAGCGCCGAGGGTCACGCAGACCGATATCCGGACCGCGACCGTATCCCGCAACAGCTTCACCAGGGAGTCCACGACCTTGACCTAACCACCAACGCGTCGCACAGGGTCGGCATCAGCGGATTGGCAGGTGCGGTCAGTACCATCGGTCCCGTGGCATCCAATGGCCCACGCGACGACTTCCACAATCAGCCGACGCAGCATGGCGACTTCGGCGCGAGCGAACAACCGCCAACCGGCGAGATTCCGCCGGCCGGTCCCCCGCCGAACCCGCCCGGGGGATCGGAGCATTCCGGCGACGTCGACCCGTTTGACCAGGAGGCCGAGCCGACCCCGTGGTATCGCAAGCCCAAGATGCTCATCGCGTGGCTGGTCTCCGTCGTCATCCTGATCGCGTTGATCGTCTTCGGCATCATCGAGCTCATTCACGGACAGCAGACCGTCCCGCACGCCCCCAAAACAACGACGACGCCGACCACCACCACCACCACCACGACGACGTCCCCGACGACCACGACGACCACCACGTCCTCGCCCGGCAGCAGCGCCGAACAGCCGCCGGCACAGCAGCCGACGCAGCAGCAGCCCACCGGGGGGCAGACGCAGCAGCCGACGCATCACCACCACATGCCGCAGCTGCCGCCGGTGATCACCATCCCCGGGGTACCGAACCCCGTCACGGTGCCGCCGGGCCTGCGTTAGCGGGTCGGTGGCAAACCCGATCGGCGTAGCGCCGGCGAAGCCATACACTCGCTGCAATCCACGGTCGCTACGGTGAGGATCGGCGCGCGAGGGCAACGGGACGACTGACACAGGGGTGTAGCAGATGAGCGAGTCGCTCGGGCTATCGATCGGGGTGGCCAACCTGGTTGCCGCCCGCGCGGGCAGCGCCCCGATAACCCGCAGCTCCGTACTGACGCTGTTCGAGCAGCGGCCCACCGAAGTTGGCCTGCCAGAAGAGAATCCGAACCTGACCGAACCGGGCCTGGTGTTGCGGGGGTTCGTCGAACGCGTCGGCGACCGGGCGCCGTTGGTGGCGGCCGACGGCACCAAGTACCTGGGTGCGGCGCTGACGGTCGAGGCGATCGAGGCGATGGCCCGCGCGGTCGGTTACGGCACACCGATCACCATCGCGGTGCCCGCCTATTGGTCCGACGAGCAGTTCGCGGCGCTGCGCGAGGAGTTCTTCGCCCAGTCCGACCTGGCGCGCGGCGGGGTGGCGCCCATGCTGGTCTCCGACGCCACGGCCGCGCTCGCGGCGCTGCGCGGTACGCCGGGATTCGCGGCCGACGGCGTTGTCGCGCTGTGTGACTTCGGCGCCGGCGGCACCACCGTCACGTTGATGGACGCCAAGGCCGGCTTTGCGCCCGTCGGCCAGGCCACGCGGTACATCGATTTCTCCGGGGACGCGATCGACCAGCTCGTCCTGGACCACCTGCTGGCCTCCGACGTCAGCACCGCCATGCTCGGCGGCACCACGCGCGCCGGCTCGCAGGCCCGCCTGCTCGGTGCCTGCCGGCGCGCCAAGGAGCAGCTGTCGACGGCCCCGATGGGCACCATCGTCGGGGCATCCGGCGACGGCGCCCAGTTGTCCCGCACCGATTTCGAGCGACTCATCTCCGCTCCGCTGGACCGTTTCCTCTCGTCGGTCGAGGAGTCGTTGCGGCGCAACGCAATTCCGAACGCCAGGCTCAGCGCCGTGGCGATCGCCGGCGGTGGCGCGAACATTCCGTTGCTCAGGGCGCGGTTGGGGCAGCGGTTCGGGGTCCCGGTGCACAGCACCGCCCAACCGGCCCTCAGCGCCGCCCTGGGTGCCGCGGTGCTCGGCCCGCATTACGCGTCGGGGGCGGCCCCGACCGCCGCGGCCGCCGCTGTGGAGACACCGACCGAGATGGTCGGCACCGCCGGGCTCGACATGACCCAGGCCGCGTGGGCGGCCCAGGCCACCGACGTCGACGACGCCCTGGCCTGGTCGCAGGACGCGGACAACGACGAGCCGGTGCCCTACACCGGCCGCGACGCCACGGGCGAATACGCCAATGAGGCAAGGGAATTCGACGACGCGACGGGCAGCCGTTACGCCGCCGGCACGGGGAAGCTGCCCTGGTACAAACGCACGGCACTGGTGTTGAGCGTGGCCGGCGCGGGCGCCGCGGTGCTGGTGGCCCTGATCTTGGCGATCAACCTGCTGCTCACCAAGTCCACCCCGGTCGCCCCCACGTCGCCGCCCAGCCAACCGCCGCAGACGGTGACCATCACCGGGCCGAACGACAGCACCACCGTCACCGTGGTCCCAGCGCCGCCGCCACCGTCCAGCGAGGCCCCGGCGACCACCACCACCACCACGACGCCCGCGCCGGAGCCGTCGACCACCACCACGACGGCGCCGCCGAGCACCACGGCCACGACCGCCGCGCCCACCACGACGTCGCAGGCGACCACCACCACCGCGGCGCCGACGTCCACGCGCGTGCGGCCACTGCCGCCCATCTTCCAACCGCCGTTCGGCCGATGACGGGTCGAATTACCCCGGGGTCGGCAAAGGGCCCCGGTAAAGGGCCATTTCACGAAATCTTGGTGGCGCTCATCACTCCGACAAACGTCACATCCGGTTAGCGGGTATTAACCAGCAGGCCAGAGGCACCGTCGAACTCGCAAGTTAGGGCAGCCTTTCTCGCGCCGAAAGCTGCGAAGATGTAACTATGAGCGGGGCTTAAGCAGGCAAATAAGCACAGGCCGAATTATCTATGCATTGGGGAGACCTTCTGTGACAACGCAGATGCTCATCAGGCTGATCGTGGGCATGGGCATGACGCTGGTCGTGGCCGCACTCGCCGCACGGCGTGTCCTGTGGCTGTTCAAGCTGATCACGTCCGGCAAGCCGGCCCCGGGGCACACCGACGAACCGGGCAAACGCGTCTGGGCCGAGGTCTCCGAGGTCTTCGGTCAGCGCAAGCTGTTGAAGTGGTCCATCCCCGGCCTGGCGCACTTCTTCACCATGTGGGGCTTCTTCATCCTGCTGACGGTCTACATCGAGGCCTACGGTCTGCTGTTCCAGGACAACTTCCACATCCCGATCATCGGGCGCTGGGACGCGCTGGGCTTCCTGCAGGATTTCTTTGCTACCGCGGTCTTCCTCGGCATCGTCACCTTCGCCATCATCCGGTTGATGCGCAGCCCGAAGGAGATCGGACGCGAGTCACGGTTCTACGGCTCGCACACCGGCGGCGCATGGCTGGTGCTGTTCATGATCTTCAACGTCGTCTTCACCTATGTCTTCGTCCGCGGGGCCGCGGTCAACAACGGCACGCTGCCCTACGGGAACGGGGCCTTCCTGTCGCAGCTGTTCGGTGTCATCCTGCGTCCGCTGGGCCAGCCCGCCAACGAGATCATCGAAACGACCGCGCTGCTGGCGCACATCGCGGTCATGCTGGCGTTCCTGATCATCGTGCTGCACTCCAAGCACATGCACATCTTCACGGCGCCGATCAACGTCATCTTCAAGCGCCTGCCCAACGGGCTGGGCCCGCTGCTGCCGCTGGAGTACGACGGCAAGCCGATCGACTTCGAAAACCCGCCCGACGACGCCGAATTCGGCCGCGGGAAGATCGAGGACTTCAGCTGGAAGGGCATGCTCGACTTCGCCACCTGTACCGAGTGCGGGCGCTGCCAGTCGCAGTGCCCGGCGTGGAACACCGGCAAGCCGCTGTCGCCCAAGCTCGTCATCATGGACCTGCGCGACCACTGGATGGCCAAGGCGCCCTACATCCTGGGCACTAAGGAAGGCCCCCTCGAGAGCACGCCGGAAGGCGGGGTCGGCGAGGAACTGTCCGGCGAGAAGCACGCCGAGGCCCACCACGTGCCCGAGTCCGGCTTCGGCCGCGTCATGGGATCCGGCCCCGAGCAGGCCAACCGGCCGCTGGTCGGCACGGAGGAACAGGGCGGCGTCATCGACCCCGACGTGCTGTGGTCCTGCGTGTCCTGCGGCGCCTGCGTCGAGCAGTGCCCGGTGGACATCGAGCACATCGATCACATCATCGACATGCGCCGCTACCAGGTGATGATGGAGTCGGAGTTCCCCTCCGAGCTGTCGGTGCTGTTCAAGAACCTGGAAACCAAGGGCAACCCGTGGGGCCAGAACGCGTCGGACCGCACCAGCTGGATCGACGAGGTCGACTTCGACGTGCCGGTCTACGGCGAGGACGTCGACAGCTTCGACGGGTTCGAGTACCTGTTCTGGGTGGGTTGCGCCGGCGCGTACGACGACAAGGCCAAGAAGACCACCAAGGCCGTCGCCGAGTTGCTGGCCATCGCCGGCGTGAAGTACCTGGTGCTCGGCACCGGAGAGTCGTGCAACGGCGACTCCGCGCGCCGCTCGGGCAACGAGTTCCTGTTCCAGCAGCTGGCCGCCCAGGCCGTCGAGACCCTGGACGGGCTGTTCGAGGGCGTGGAGACCGTCGACCGCAAGATCGTCGTCACCTGCCCGCACTGCTTCAACACGCTGGGCCGCGAGTACCGCCAGCTCGGCGCGAACTACTCGGTGCTGCACCACACCCAGCTGCTCAACCGGCTGATCCGGGACAACAAGCTGGTGCCGGTCACCCCGGTGTCGCAGGACATCACCTATCACGACCCCTGCTACCTGGGCCGGCACAACAAGGTCTATGAGGCGCCGCGCGAGCTGATCGGCGCGGCGGGCGCGAACCTCACCGAGATGCCGCGTCACGCCGAGCGCAGCTTCTGCTGCGGCGCCGGCGGCGCGCGGATGTGGATGGAAGAGCACATCGGCAAGCGGATCAACCACGAGCGCGTCGACGAGGCGCTGGCCACCGGGGCCGCCACCGTGGCGACCGCGTGCCCGTTCTGCCGGGTGATGGTGACCGACGGTGTCAACGACCGTCAGGAAGAGGCCGGCCGCAGCGGTGTCGAGGTGCTCGACGTCGCGCAGATCCTGCTCGGGTCCCTCGAGTACGACAAGGCGACGCTGCCGGAGAAGGGCACCGCCGCCAAGGAGGCCGAGAAGCGGGCGGCTGAAGCGCCCAAGGCCTCGACCGCCACGGCGACCGCACCCGCCGAGGCGCCGGCCGAGGAGGCGCCCGCCAAGGCGGAGGCCGCCCCGAAGTCCGAGGCCGCCGCGGCTCCGGTCAAGGGGCTGGGCATCGCCGGCGGCGCCAAGAGGCCGGGCGCCAAGAAGGCGGCGCCGGCGGCCCCTAAAGCCGAAGCCCCCAAGGCCGAGGCACCGGCGGAGGCCGGCGGCGAGGCCAAGGAACTCGCCGCGCCGGTGAAGGGCCTGGGGCTGGCCGCGGGCGCCAAGCGACCCGGCGCCAAGAAGGCCGCACCGGCCGCCCCTAAAGCCGAAGCCCCCAAGGCCGAGGCGACCGCGGAAGCCGAGACCGAGACCAAGTCCGAGCCCGAAGCCAAGGCACCCGCTGCGCCGGTCAAGGGACTGGGCATCGCCGCGGGCGCCAAGCGACCGGGCGCCAAGAAGGCGGCGCCCAAGGTTGAGGCCCCCATGGCCGAGGCTCCGAAGGCCGAACCGGCCCAGGCTCCGAAGGCGGAAGCGGAGCCGGCGCCGAAAGGGGAGCCGGCAAAGCAGACCGACGGCGACGACGCGCCGCCGCAACCTCCCGTCAAAGGCCTGGGCATTGCCCGTGGGGCGCGTCCCCCGGGCAAGCGCTGACCTGCGTCTTTCACGCTTGACAGCAAATTTTAGTGGACAGTGATGGCACCATTAATGGTGTGACCACCCATCATCTGCCCCTGCACGCGTCGGCTCATCACCGGCCGCAGCGCAGTTTCGCGCAGTCGTCGAAGCTTCAAGACGTCCTGTACGAGATTCGCGGGCCCGTGCACGCGCAGGCCGCGCGGCTGGAGGCCGAGGGGCATCGCATCCTCAAGCTGAACATCGGCAACCCGGCGCCGTTCGGCTTCGAGGCACCCGACGTGATCATGCGGGACATGATCCAGGCCCTGCCGTACGCCCAGGGCTACTCCGACTCGCAGGGCATCCTGCCCGCCCGCCGCGCGGTGGTGACCCGCTACGAGCTGGTCGACGGCTTCCCCCGGTTCGACGTCGACGACGTCTATCTGGGCAACGGGGTCTCCGAGCTGATCACCATGACGCTGCAGGCCCTGCTCGACAACGGCGACGAGGTGCTGATCCCGTCGCCGGACTACCCGCTGTGGACGGCGTCGACCTCGCTGGCGGGCGGCACGCCCGTGCACTACCTGTGCGACGAGACCCAGGGCTGGCAGCCGGACATCGCCGACATGGAGTCCAAGATCACCGACCGCACCAAGGCGCTGGTCGTGATCAACCCGAACAACCCGACCGGCGCGGTCTACACCAGCGAAGTCCTCACCCAGATCGTCGATCTCGCGCGCAAGCACGAGCTGCTGCTGCTCGCCGACGAGATCTACGACAAGATCCTCTACGACGACGCCAAGCACATCAACGTGGCTTCGCTCGCGCACGACATGTTGTGCCTGACCTTCAACGGCCTGTCCAAGGCCTACCGGGTAGCCGGCTATCGGGCCGGCTGGCTGACGATCACCGGGCCCAAGGACCACGCCGGCAGCTTCATCGAGGGCATCAACCTGCTGGCCAACATGCGGCTGTGCCCCAACGTCCCGGCGCAGCACGCGATCCAGGTGGCCCTGGGCGGCTACCAGAGCATCGACGACCTGGTCCTGCCGGGCGGGCGGCTGCTCGAGCAGCGCGACGTCGCGTGGACCAAACTCAACGAGATTCCCGGGGTGTCCTGCGTCAAGCCGGACGGCGCCCTGTATGCGTTCCCGCGGCTGGACCCCGAGGTCTACGACATCGAGGACGACGAACAGCTCGTCCTCGACCTGCTGCTGCAGGAGAAGATCCTGGTCACCCAGGGCACCGGCTTCAATTGGCCGGCACCGGATCACCTGCGCATCGTGACATTGCCCTGGGCCCGCGACCTGTCGGCCGCGATCGAGCGGTTGGGCAACTTCCTGGTCGGCTATCGACCGTAGGCGCCCGCGCGGCCGCCTCTACGGTGGAGCGGTGACGCACTCCCACTCGCACAGCATGCCGTCGGGCCCGTCGGCCGTTGACCCGTTGCCCGCCAGGATCGTCGTCGGGTTGCTGGTCGCGATCGGCGTGGCGGTGGCCGTCGGCGCCGTCGTGCTCTGGCCCAGCCGACAGCACGTCGACATCCCGATGCCGCTGCAGAACGCGGCGGGCGGCGCGGTGAGCACGCAGGCCGGGCACGTGTTGTCCAGCGGGACGGGCGACTGCGGCAGCCCGTCGGTCAGTCAGGTCCTCACCGGCGCGCCGCAGCAGGCCGCGCCGGGCGCGGGGCGCTGCGTCTTGACCCAGGTCTCGATCGATTCCGGGCCCAACGCCGGGGCCCAGACGCTGCTGGAGTCCTCCCCCGGCCCCGGCCAGCCGAAATTCGCGGTGGGGGACCGCATCCGGCTGGTGCGGCAGGTCGACGACCAGGGCGCCACTAGCTATGCGTTCTATGACTTCGAACGTGGTTGGGCGCTAACCGGTTTGGCGATCGCATTCGCGGTGGTCGTCGTGGCGGTGGCACGGTGGCGCGGGCTGCTCGCGCTCGTGGGCATCGTGGTCGCGTTCGGGGTGCTGGTGCTGTTCCTGCTGCCGGCCCTGCGCGACGGCGCACCCGCGGTTCCGGTGGCGCTGGTGGCGTCGGCGGCCATTCTCTACGCGGTCATCTACCTCGCGCACGGGGTCAACCTGCGGACCAGCGCCGCGCTGCTGGGCACCCTGTCGGCGCTGCTGCTGGCCGCCGGATTATCTTGGGCAGCAATACAACTGGCGCAGCTGACCGGCCTGTCGGACGAACAGAACAGCACGGTCAGCGCGTATCTGGGCAACGTGTCGATCGGCGGCCTGCTGCTGGCCGGGTTCATCATCGGGTCGCTGGGTGTGCTCAACGACGTGACGGTGACGCAGGCCTCGACGGTGTTCGAGCTAGCCCACCTCGGCGGCTCGCGGCGGGCGATCTTTCTGGGCGCCATCCGGGTGGGCCGCGACCACATCGCGAGCACGGTCTACACGCTGGTGCTGGCCTACGCCGGTAGCTCGCTGCCGCTGCTGTTGCTGTTCAGCGTCGCCAACCGCTCGTTGACCGACGTGTTGACCAGCGAGAGCGTGGCCATCGAGATCGCCCGCTCCGCGGTGGGCGGCATGGCGCTGGCGCTGTCGGTGCCGCTGACGACGGCGATCGCCGCGGTGCTGGCCAAACCTACTGAAATCGGCTCCGCTCCAACAGATCCAGCAGATAGCCGCCGTAGCCGGACTTGAGCAGGCTGTGCGCGCGTTCGGCCAGCTCGTCATCGGTGATCCAGCCTCGCCGCCACGCCACTTCCTCGGGGACGCTGACCTTCAGACCCTGCCGTCGCTCCAGGGTGCGAACGAAATCGCTGGCGTCCAGCAGCGAGTCGAACGTCCCGGTGTCCAGCCAGGCCGTGCCGCGCGCCATCACCTCGACCGAGAGTCGGCCCCGATTCAGGTAGATCTGGTTGACCTCGGTGATCTCGTACTCGCCCCGCGCCGACTTCTTCAGGCCCTTGGCGATCTCGATCACGTCGTTGTCGTAGAAGTACAGCCCCGGCACCGCATAGTTGGATTTCGGCGTCTTGGGTTTCTCCTCCAGCGACAGCGCCCTGCCGTCGTCGCTGAACTCGACGACACCGTACGCCGACGGGTTGGCCACCCAGTACGCGAAAACCGCTCCCCCGCTGATGGATTGGAAGCGGCTCAGGCTGGTGCCCAGCCCCGGGCCGTAGAAGATGTTGTCTCCCAACACCAACGCCACCGGCTCGTTGCCGATGTGGTCGGCGCCCAGCACGAAAGCCTGGGCCAGACCGTCGGGCTTTTCCTGTGTCACATAGGTGATGTTGACGCCGAACTGCGAGCCGTCGGCCAGCAGCCGCTGGAATCCGGGCGCGTCGTGCGGGGTGGTGATCACCAGGATGTCGCGGATCCCGGCCATCATCAGGGTGGACAGCGGGTAGTAGACCATCGGTTTGTCGTAGACCGGCAGCAGCTGCTTACTGATGCCCGTGGTGATCGGATGCAGGC
Organism: Mycobacterium sp. MUNTM1; assembly: GCF_054660795.1. NCBI lineage: Bacteria > Bacillati > Actinomycetota > Actinomycetes > Mycobacteriales > Mycobacteriaceae > Mycobacterium > Mycobacterium sp. MUNTM1. The sequence goes on along the minus strand of NZ_BAAGDE010000052.1, from coordinate 30,921 downwards.
GGGTGCCCGACCCGCCGGCCAGGATGATTCCGCGCATGGAGAGCTCCTAATGCCTTGATGGGCCTATTCGACGGCGTCGGACTCGGTGAGCTCGGTGGCCGCCAGCGCCGACGCCAAGCTGTCGTGCCGGAACACCGAGGTGACGTGGTCGCGGACGACGCGGAACGCCAACGCGTTGGTGGCCTCCCCGGGCGCCTCGGGGCTGCCCAGTTTTTGTTCCACGACGACGACGCCGTCGTGCACATACATCTGACCGAGCTGCGTCGTCGCCCGGTGCGACGCAGCCCAGCTGCGCAGCGCCTCGTGGCCCTGCGCGGCGCCGTGCGCGTCGCCGATCTCGATGTCGTCGCTGGATAACGCCGTCAACGTGTCGATGTCGGCGCTGGCGAGGGCGTCGTGCCATGCCAGAACGGTGGCGATCTCCGATGTGGTCATGGTGTGCAAGTTACCGTGCGGCCCCGCGGCTAGAGAGGCGTACGGTCCAACCAGCGCTCCCACACGGCGTCGTCGCCGTACAGCTCGACCCCCGTGTCGGCCAGCGGCCGCCGGCGCAGGATCGCCAGCAGCAGCTCGGTGGCGCCCCCGCGCAGCGCGGCGCTGCCCTTGCCGTGCTGGTGCGACCAGACGATCCGGCCCTCTTCGGCGGCGATCGTCCACTCGCCGGCTTCACCCAGGCCGGGATCGGTGGCGTGCAGGTGCAGGGTGTCGTCCCCCTCGAGCGGAAGCGGCGCCCCCTGGCCGCCCGCCTGGATCGCGACCCGCTCCAGCCATTCGGTGATGCCGTCGGCGGCCACGCCGGCATCCAGGGTGAACTCCCTGCCCAGCGTGATCGCCGCGTCGGCCCGATGCACCGCGACCTCGTGCAATCGGCGCCGGACCCACCAGTTCGCCGGCCGCGACCCGAGGAACGTCCAGACGGGTGTTTCGACCCCGGTCAGCTCGACGGCGTCGATCAGCCGCTGGGCCCCGCCGTGCAGCCAGGCGATCGCGCCGTCGGGGTCGGGCGGCGGCTTGCCGCCCTCCACCGTGCGCGGGTCGAGGTAGCTGTCGAGCTTGTCGCGCACGATCTGCGCCGCCCAGCGGTCGCCGCGGCCGACGTGGCGGAACAGTTGCCGCAGGGTCCAGTCCGGGCAGGTCGGCACCGGCGTGGACTCGTCGGCATCCTGGAAAAGCTCAGCGAAGGCCCGGTTCTCGTCGAGGAATGCTCCGGCATAGTCCACCCGGGTCAGGTTACTCGCCGGGGCGGTTGCCCCCTTCTCCCGCGTGCCTTGCGATGACGATCGCGCGCACTGCAGACTGGTCGTCGAAGTCCGGGTCGGCCAGGCATGCCGGGCGCCCGGGTCGCCGAATGCCGTTGTCCCCGAGAGGTGCTCATGCCCGATGACACTGCGAGCCTACCGGTCGCCCGCACGGCGATCCGCGAGTTCTGGGAGCGTGAGGGGTCGGAGTACGACCAGCGGACCGCGCACGGCATCTCCTCGGCGCCCGAACGCCGACAGTGGGCCGACGCTCTGAGCCCGATCCCCCCGGCGTCGCGGGTGCTCGATGTCGCCACGGGCACGGGCTTCGTCGCGCTGTTGCTGACCGAGCTCGGCCACCAGGTGACCGGCATCGACGCGTCCGAGGCGATGCTGGCGCGGGCGCGCGCCAAGGCCGCCGGGGGCGGGGTGGCCGTCACGTTCGTGGAGGGCGTCACCGAGAAGCTCCCGTTCGCCGACGCGAGCTTCGGCGCCGTGACGGCCCGGCATTTCATCTGGACCGTGCTCGAGCCGGAGCGGGCCTTCGCGGAATGGCGCCGGGTGCTGGTCCCGGGCGGGTTGTTGATCGCCGACGTTTCGCTGAACCCCCATGTGGCCGGCCATCACTACGCCGAGGACGTGGCGGCCAGCCTGCCCTTCCGCGAGATCCCCGATCCCGCACCGGTTGTCGACGCGCTGCGGTCGGCCGGGTTCGACGAGGTCGGCGTCGAGGTTTCCGACGACGGTGGCGAGTACCAGCGCGCGGCGCTGCGCGCCCGGGCGGGTCACCGGCCGTAAGGCGGCTAATCCCGGTGCGCTGCAGAATGTTTCGCGCACTGCGTGCTGGCCGTCGGCCTCCCGGGGCAGGTCACTTGCGTTCAATCTGATTCCAATCGTCCTCGACCGCACAAAACCGCGCTGAACTGCGCGAGCGCGCCGTCGGGACAATCGCGCCGGAGCGCTGCCGGATCGCCGCGACGCATCGCTGCGATGAAGATGGAGTCGCGGGCGATCGTTTCTCATCGCGGTCTCTTGTGCCCCACTCGCGCCGCTCTTTTCGCCTGGCACCGCGCTCGCGCGCGAATCCGGCCGGCCGACCATCGGAGACCCTCAATGACGATCGCAGCTCAGGAAAGCGCCGACCTTTCGGCCCCGCGCAGTACGGGGCAAGCCGGACCAGGCATGCGCAGGGTTGCGCTGGCCAGCCTCGTCGGCAGCGTGCTGGAGTGGTACGACTTCTTCCTGTACGGCTTCGCGGCCACCCTGGTCTTCGGCCCGCTGTTCTTTCCGAGCGCTTCCTCGACGGCGGGAGTACTTGCCGCGCTTGGCACTTTCGCGGTGGGGTTCGTTGCGCGGCCATTGGGCGGTGTTCTGTTCGGGCACCTGGGTGATCGCCTCGGGCGCAAGAAGATGTTGGTGGCGACGCTGCTGATCATGGGGGTCCCGTCGTTCCTGATCGGGCTGCTTCCCAGTTACGCCGCGATAGGCTGGGTCGCGCCCGCATTGCTGGTGGTCTTGCGTTTCTTGCAGGGAGTCGGACTCGGCGGCGAGTGGGCCGGCGCGGTTCTGGTGGTCACCGAGACCAGCCCCCAACATCGGAGCGGCTTTTGGGGATCGCTGGTGCAGACCGGATCCGCCCTGGGCCAGGGGTTGGCCACCGGATCGTTGTTCGTCCTTGCGTCGACGCTGAGCGAGCACAGCTTTGCTGCCTGGGGGTGGCGAGTGCCTTTTCTCTTCGGTCTCGCGCTGGGTGTCGTCGGCCTGTTCATCCGGCTGCGGGTTGTCGAGTCGCCGGAGTTCACCGCGCTGCGTCGCAGCGGCGAGTTGTCGCCGTTCCCGTTGTGCGAGGCGGTTCGCCAGCACGGTCGCACCATGTTGATCTGCTTCGCGGTGTATCTCGGTGGTGTGACGGTTCCCTTCTTTATCGAGACCGTGTTCCTCACCGGCTATGGCACCAAAACCCTTGGCCTGCCGTCGTCTTCGGTGCTGCTGGGCATCTCCGCCGTGCATGTCACCGTGTTCTGGACGTTGACGGTACTCGGCGGTTGGTTGGCCGACCGCGCGGGCGCGAGCACGGTGGTGCGCGCGAGCCTGTTCGCGTTGCTCGTGCTGCCGGCGGCGGGGCTGCTGGCCGTGCTGTCCAACTCGCCGACACTGCCGTCGCTACTGATCACGGAGGCGTTGATCGGGGCGCCACTGTGGGTGATCTGGGGTGCGCTGCCCAAATACCTCGCCGACTCGTTTCCGGCCCGGGTGCGCTACACCGGGATGTCGCTGTCCGGGCAGAGCTCCACCATCATCGGCGGACTCATTCCGCTGTTCCTCACCTCGGTGGTCGGCCACTTCGGCGGGGCGTTATGGCCGGTCGCGGTGACCACCACGGTCGTGGCGGCGGTCGGCCTGCTGGCCGCGCTCCTCGGCTCACCCGTTCACGCGCGCCCGCATGCGTCACGCGGCCCCGAAGAAGTCTCCCTCTAGCGGCTCCGAGCGGCGGCCGTCGGGACCGACGGGGATGTCGCCGACCAGGGTGATCCGATGCAGCACACGCTCTTGGCCGAGGTGCTCGTAATCGCGCGGCGCAAGATGCAACGTGGCCCGGTTATCCCAGAACGCAACGCTTCCCGGCTCCCACTTGAACCGGACCGAATATTCCGGGCGGGCGATCTGCTCGAACAACAGGTCCAGGACGTGGCGGCTTTCCCGGGGCGACAGGTCGACGATCTCGCGGGTGAAGAACTGATTGACGTAGAGAACTTTCTCGTTGGTCTCGGGATGCACCCGGACCACCGGATGGATCGACGCAAGCGGATTGCTGCGCACCAGGTCGCCGATCTTTGCGCCGCTGCGCTCGAACGACAGCGTGGCGCCGAAACGGTGCTCGGCGCGAAGCCCGTCGATGAACTCCCGAATTAACGGCGAAAGGCCTTGATAGACAGCGGCGACATTGGTGAAAAGGGTGTCGCCGCCGAACGGCGGAACCGCTTCGGCGCGAAGAATCGAATGCGACGGCGGGTTGATCAGCGGTGTCACATCGGCATGCCAGTTCGGGCCGTTCCAGCCCTCCTTATGGCGATACTCCGATCCATATCGACGGTCGTAGGCGTCCGCCGACACGGTGTGGATCTGCGGGAAACCGTCAGGCGCGGAATCGCCTTCGTACGGGTGGGCCGGGGTGACCTCACCGAACTGGGCCCCGAAAGCGATGTGTGCGGCGTGGTCCAGCTCCTGACCGCGAAAGAACACCACCTTCCACTTGTGCAGGGCCGACCGGATGACGGCCTTGTCCGCCTCGCTCAGCGGCACCGAGAGGTCGACACCGTCGACCAGAGCGCCCGTCCAGCCCGACAGCGGGACAACTTCAATACCGGTTTCGGTGGCAGCAGTGGTGGTCAATTCGCACGATTCCTATCAAGCGGTGAAAATGCATGCAATATAAGCTTTTTGAGCCTATCGGCAATGCGCTCGCCGGGAACCGTTTGTAATCGGGCTGAAAGTAAGCCCGCAGTGGTTGACTTCGCGGCTACGGCCGCGGCGCGCCCAGGCGGTAGACCCGCCAGCCCGCCTGTTGCCAGCGGGCGACGTCCAGGCAATTGCGGCCGTCGACGATGACGCGGGCGCGCACCCGGTCGGCAAGGTCGTCGGGGTCCATGTCGACGAACTGTCGCCACTCGGTGAGCACCAGCACCGCATCCGCGCGCTCGCACGCCTCTTCGACCGAGACGGCGTAGTTCAGCGTCGGGAACAACCGCTGCGCATTGTCCAGGGCCTTGGGGTCATAGACGTTGACCGCGGCGCCGTTGAGCTGCAGCTGACCGGCGACGTTGAGCGCGGGTGAGTCACGCACATCGTCGGATTCGGGCTTGAACGCCGCACCGAGGACGGCGATGTTGGCGCCCAGCAGCGAGCCACCGCAGGCCGCGCTGGCCAGTTCCACCATCCGGGTGCGCCGGCGCATGTTGATGCTGTCCACCTCGCGCAAAAAGGTCAGCGCCTGGTCGGCGCCCAGCTCGCCGGCGCGCGCCATGAATGCGCGGATGTCCTTGGGCAGGCATCCGCCGCCGAAACCCAAACCGGCATTGAGGAATTGGCGTCCGATCCGGGGGTCGTAGCCGAGCGCGTCGGCCAACAGGCTGACGTCGGCACCCGCGGCCTCGCATACCTCGGAAATGGCGTTGATGAACGAAATCTTGGTTGCCAGAAAAGCATTGGCGGAAACCTTGACCAGCTCCGCGGTCTGCAGGTCCGTCACCAGGAACGGCACCCCGGCCTCGAGCAGCGGTCCGTACAGCTCGCGCACGGCGGCCTCGGCGCGCATCGAATCCTGTTTGATCCCCAGCACGATCCGGTCGGGGTGCAGCGTGTCCTGCACGGCGTAGCCCTCGCGCAGAAACTCCGGGTTCCAAGCGATTTCGACGTCCACACCACTGGGTGCCAGCGCCGCCGCTCGTTGGTTCAACTCGGCCGAGGTGCCCACCGGAACCGTCGACTTGCCAACCAGCACAGCCGGCCTCGTCAGCCGGGGCACCAGCGCATCGATGACGGCGTACACGTGGCGCAGATCCGCGCCGTACTCACCCTTCTTCTGCGGTGTGCCCACCCCGAGGAAGTGCACGTCGGCGAAGTCGGCCGCCATGTCGTAATCGGTGGTGAACCGCAGCCGACCCGCGGCCAGGTTCTCCTTCAACAGCTTTCGCAGGCCCGGCTCGTAGAAGGGGATGTCGCCCCCGGCGAGCTTGGCGACCTTACCCGGGTCGATATCGACCCCGAGCACGTCGTGTCCCAGTTCCGCCATCCCCACCGCATGGGTGGCGCCGAGGTAACCCGTGCCAAACACGGTGCATCGCATACAACCGGTGTAGGCGGCCGCCATGAGCTAATTGCATCGCAGGGTTGAGCGGGAGGCAAACGGAAGATGACAGCTGACCGCCGCCAGGACAGGCACCTGGACTAGTGGCGGCCGAAGCCGCCGTGACCTCCGCCGAAGCCGGGGAAGCCGCCACCGCCGTGGCCGCCGCCGAAGCCGGGGAAGCCGCCGCCGCCGTGCGGCCCTTCGTCGCCGCCGCCGTGTCCGGGGGGTCCACCGAAGCCCGGCCCACCGAAGCCCGGCCCACCAAGGCCCGGGATCGGCAGCGGAATGGGCACCGGGATCGGCGCCACCGCGGGCGGAGGAGGCGGCGGAGCCACCGGTGCCGGTGCGGGCGCCTCCGGCACCGGAATGGGAGCCGCGGGCACCGGAGCGGGAGCCGCCGGCGCGGGAGCGGGTGCCTGCGGAGCGGGAGCGGGTGCCTGCGGAGCGGCCTCGGGAGCCGGAGCCTCGGGAGCCGGGGCGGGTGCCGCCGGCGCGGGCGCCTGCACCGGGGCCGGCGCCGCGGGCGCAGGAGCCGGCCGGGTGGGCGCGACCACCACGTTCTGGTTGGGGCTCGGCCGGACGTTGGCCGTAGGCCGGATGGCGATGGCCAGCGATACCACCAGTGCCACGACGCCGATCACGAAGATCGCCGCGACCGCGCTTCCCACCAGCCGAAACGAGCTGCGCTCGTGGTAGTCCGCGTCGACCAGCGCCGTCGCGGCGGTCTGTGAACCGGTGAAGAACTCGTCCGGGTCGTCGGGCACGGCGCTGTACGCGAGTCCGTCCGCGCCGGCCTCGCCCGGGTTTTCGAAGTAGCCGGGCGCCACGGCGAGCGGGTTGATCGCGCCGGTGCCGGGATCCTGCGCGTAGGCCAGGGCCGCGGTGGACGACGAGAACAGCGGTGCGTGCGCCGAGGCCAGCGCCGCGCCGCGGGCCAGGGCCGTGTCCGGCTCCTCGGGCGCGGTCAGCGGCAGCGTGGTCGCGGCCTCCAGGGCGGGCTTGATCAGCGGGATGTCGATGCCGGAGCCGACGACGAACACGGCGTCCGGGCGCTTCTCCAGGTTCTCGGCACTGGACACCATCGCGGCCAGCTGGGCGACCGCCGCCTCGTCATCATCGGGCAGGGCCTGGCGCTGGACGTCGGCGATGGATCCGTCCGCGCTGTCGACCACCGCCAGCGTCGCGGTGTCGGGCTCGATGTAGAGCAGCGCGGTCTGCGCGTAATTGGTCCGGTGGCCGACCGCCTGGGCCAGCGCTGCCGCGGCCAGGAAGGCCGAGACGAGCATCACATTTTCGACTTTGTGGGCGGCCAGCTTGTCGCGGAGCGCCGCGGCCTCGAGGGGGTCGGTGAAGGTGACCCCGGTCGACGCCAGTTGGTAGCCGCCCTCCGCGGCGCCCTGACGCGTCCCCAAGATGGCCGAGACTACCTGGTCCGAGGCGGTTACCGTTGCTGCATCTGCGGACGCAGCGACGTCGAAATTGTCTTCATCGACCGTCGCGCCGTCGCCGTTTTCCCCCTCGACCAGCACCATCCGGACTGCCGTCGGGGCCATCGACACACCAAGTACGGTGTCCAAAGCTCCTCCAATAGTCGTTGCTAGCCAATCTCGGCGGGGGCGGGCTCGTCGCTCGACGTGGTGGCGCGAGACATCGCTGAGTCCCCACCGGTATTCCCCTAACGACCCGATTTTACGCGCGTTCGGCGCCCTGGCGGCGGCCCGGGGCGGGGGTGCGACCGGGCTACGGCGACGGAATTTGCGTCGGAATCTGCGGGCCCAGGTGGCGGTGCAGCCAGTCTTCCCAGTGTTGATGGTCACCGGAATGCGGCGAGGGCTGCGGCGACGGTGCGGGGGCCTGCGGCGGGGCCGCCGGTACGTCCGACGCCGGGGGCGGGCCCGGCGGACCGGCGTCCGGATTCTGCGGGGCGACGACGTTGGTGCTGACGTCGGGCTGTTGGTCCGGGTGCGAACCGATGCCGACGGCCAGGGCCAGCGCCAATGCCACGATGCCGCCGACGAAGACCGTGGTCACGGCCGCGATCGTCAAGATCGATTTGCGGCTGCGCCGCTGCCGCAGGTCTGCGGCCGGGTGGGCGTCGGAGGCCGGATCCACGGCGCTGTAGGCGAGTTCGATCGACGCGGCCGACGAGGTCTGCGTGGCCGGCATCGAGACCGTGCGCGGCGCTCCCAGCTTCGCGTTCGCCGCGGCCAGCGAGGCGCCGCGCGCCAGCGCCATCTCGGGTTCCTCGGGTGTGGTCACCGACAGTGCGGTCGCGGCCTCGAGCGTCGGCTTGATCGACGGGATGTCCACCTCCGAGCCGACCAGAAACACCCCGTCGGGCCGGGCGCTCATCGACTCGGCGCCCGAGACCATCGCGGACAGCTTCGCCAATGCGGCGTCGTCGCTGCCGGGCAGTGGATGCCGGTGCACGTCGGTGACGGTCCCGCTGGAGGTGTTGACGACTGCCAGGGTCGCGCTGCCCGGCTCGACGAGCAGCAACGCCGTGCGCGCCCAGTTGGTGGCGCTGCCCATGGCCTGCGCCAGCGCCGCGGCGGCCATGACCGCCGAGACCAGCATCACATTCTCAATCTTGCGGGCCGCCAACGCGTCTCGCAGCGCAGCCGCCTTCGCGGGGTCGGTCCAGCTCACTCCGCTCGATCGCAGCCGGTACCCGCCCTGGGCCGCGCTGTCGCGGGTGCCGAGGATGGCTGAGACGACGTGATTCGCTGCGGCGACCGGTGTTTCGTCGCCGGCGACGTCGAAACCGTCCTGATCGACCGTTACCCCGCCGGCGGCCTCACCTTCGATGAGCACCATGCGGACCGTTTCAGGCGCCATAGACACGCCGAGTACGACGTCCATCGCTCCTCCACATCGTCCAATTGGTTGCTGCGCCATGCCAGGACAGCTGCGGTGCCACCACCTCGGGGCCTCGCGATTTGAGAGTCAGCCGGACGTACGAAGAGTTCTGGCCGCGGCCACACCCCAATGCGCCAGCCTAGCGCGCCCCGTCCGACATGCGCGTGAACCGCGACACGCTAACGGTGGCCGCCATGACCACCGCCGAAACCATGACCACCGCCGAAGCCATGGCCCCCACCGAACGGCCCGTGACCGCCGCCGAACGGCCCGTGACCGCCGCCGAACGGCCCGTGGCCGCCGAAAGGCCCGTGACCACCGAAAGGCCCGTGGCCGCCGCCCAAGCCGGGCGCCGGCAGCCGGGGCGGCGGAACGAACACGGGCGGCGGCAGGACCGGCAGGGCCGGAGCTGCCGGAGCCGGCGGCGCGATGGGCCGAGGCGCGGCCAGCGGCCGGGGCGGTTCGATCTTGGGCTGGGCCTGCACCGGCGGCCCGGGGTTGACCGGGGCAGGGGCCGGCGTGGGAGCCGGGGCGACGATGTTTTCGTTGGGGCTGGGCCGCAACGCCACGGTCGGGCGAATGCTGATCGCCAGTGCGATCTCCAGCGCCACCACCGCGGCGATGAAGATCACCGCCAGCGAGCTGCTGACCAGCATGAACGACTTGCGCCGTCGCGCGCGTTCGTCGAGACCGATGACGGTTTTGGCCTCGGCGTCATCGTCCGCCACGGCGCTGTAGGCGACGTTGGTCCTGCCCTTGTCGACATCGGCGGCCAGAGCCGCGATGTGGCTGCGGTACTCGGGCTGATAGCCGGGCAGCAGGCCAGGGTACTGCCCGGCGAGAACCAGCGGGTCGACCTCGCCGGTGCCCGGATCCAGCGCATAGGCCAGTGCGGCCGTCGACGACGCGAACAGCGGCGCATTCGCCGACGCCAGCGCGGCCCCTCGGGCCAGGGCCATCTCCGGCTCGTCGGGTACGGACAACTCGAGTGAGGTCGCGGCCTCTAGCACCGGCTTGATCAGGGGTACGTCGACGCCGGAACCGACGAGAACCAGCCCTTCGGGGTGCGTTTCGAGCGCTTCGGCGCCGGACGCCATGTCGACGAGTTCGGCTACGGCTTGGTCCTCGTCCTCCGGGAGGACCCTGCGGCGCACCTCGGAGACCGAGCCGTCAGCGGTGTCGACGACCGCCAGGGTTGCGCTGTAGGGCTCGACGAAGAGCAGCGCGGTGCGCGCGTAATTGGTGGCGTCGCCGACTGCCTGCGTCAGCGCGGCCGCGGCCATGAAGGCCGAGACCAGCATGACGTTCTCGACCTTGTGGGAGATCAGGGCGTCGCGCAGCATCGCCGCTTCGACATGATCAGTCCATGTCACACCCGTCGACAGCAGTTGGTAGCCGCCGTCGGTGGCGCCTTCCCGGGTGCCGAGGATCGCCGAGATCACTTCGTCGGGGGCGGTGCCGGGCCTGGCGGTGCGCTGGGTGTCGACGTCGAAGTCCTCCTCGTCGACGGTGACCCCGTCGGCGCTCTCCCCTTCGACCAGCACCATGCGCACTTTCGTCGGCGTCATCGAGACGCCGAGCACGATGCCCACCACCGCTTAAATTCCCCCTGTCCGGTTTGCTGTGTTGCTCGATACCCCCATCGGCAACACCACTATTTATCGATCACCAGGAATTTCCTGCCACAGCAGGGCAAGGGCCGCATGCCCGCCTACATTGCTGGGTTGATGAAATTCTGGCGGCCGAGGCGGCAGCTTTTGGCCAGCCTCAATACCCCGACCCTACCCGTGTGAGCTCGCAGGGGGTCACGCGCGATTGCTGTGGATTGGTTGGCAAGCGAACTAGTGGTGCCCGCCGCCTCCGCCGCCGAAGCCGCCGCCGCTGTGACCACCACCGAAGCCGCCGCCCCCACCGAAGCCGCCGCCGCTGTGACCGCCACCGAAGCCACCGAGACCACCGCCACCGCCGGGCGCCGGAGCGTGACCGCCACCGAAGCCACCGAGACCACCGCCACCGCCGGGCGCCGGAGCGTGACCGCCACCCAAGCCACCCGGACCACCCGAACCCGGCGTCGGGACATGCCCGCCCGGACCGCCCGGGCCGTTCTCACCAGGGGTCGGAGAGTGGCCGCCGCCGTAGTTGCCGGGGCCGCTCGGCTTGGGCGGGGTGCCCTCGCTAGGGGGCGTCTGGTGCGGCGGCGACTGCGGCACGGTGACCTGCGGGGGCTGGGGCAGGTGCACCGGAGGTTGCGGCTGGGCCGGTTGTGGGATGGACAGATGCGGCGGGACCGCCAGCATCGGGGGGTCGATGGGGTCGGGAACCGGAATATGCACGGGCACCGGAACCGGTACCGGTACCGGGGGAAGCACGACGGGAACCGGAACGATCGGCGCAGCGGGCGGCGGAGGCGCCGCCGGCGGCGGAACCGCGGGCAGCGGCGCGGCGGCCGGCGGACTCAACGGCTGGGGTGCTGCCGCCGGGGCGGGCACGCTCATCTTCGCCAGCGGCTGGGACGCTTGCACCGGCGCCGGTGCCGGCGGCTGTTCGGGCACGATGAGGTGCTGGCCCGGGGTGGGTTGCAAGGCCACGGTTCCGGTGTTGCGGATGCCGATCGCCAACGCGATCTCGAGCGCCAGCACCGCGCTGATCCCGACCACCGCCAGCCCGCTGCCGACCAGCAGGACCGGCCGCCGCTTCGGCTGGCTCTCTTCGGGAAGGAAGAGCTTCTCGATGACGACGGTCGCTGATTCGGCGTCGTCGTCCCCCACCGCGCTGTAGGCGAGCTCGTCGTCGCCGGCCTCCCGTCCGAATGGGACATAGAGGTATTCGGGAAGGGAGTACTGGTCCACCGCGCCGGTGCCCGGGTCTTGCGCATAGGCCAGCGCGGCGGTCGACGAGGCAAACAGCGGCGCGTTCGCCGACGCCAGCGCCGCCCCGCGGGCCAGCGCCGTCTCCGGCTCCTCGGCCACACTCACATCGAGGAACGTCGTCGCCTGCAACACCGGCTTCAGCGGAGCGACGTCGATGCCCGAGCCGACTAGGAACAGGCCGCCCGGCAGGAGTTCGAGCTTCTCCATCCCTGCGACCATCGCGCTGAGCTGCTCGGCGGCATCGCCGTAGGACTCGGCGTGGATCTGCTGTTTGTAGACGTCCGGGATGGAACCGTCGGACGTCTCGACGACCGCCAGCGTCGCGGTGTCGGGCTCGACCAGCAGCACGGCGGTGCGCTCGTAACCCATTGCGCCGCCGACATTTTGCGCCAGCGCCGCCGCGGCCAGAAAGGCCGAGACCAGCATCACGTTGTCGATCCGGTGGGCGGCCAGCGCGTCGCGCAACGCCGCAGCTTCGAGTTGATCCGTCCACGTCACGCCGATCGACGACAGCTCGAGACCGGCGTCGACCGCGCCCTCGCGGGTGCCCAGGATGGCGGAGATGACTTGATCGGGCCCGGTCGTCGTAGCCGCGTCGTCGACGTCAGCGACGTCGAACGTGTCCTCTTCTACCGTGGCGCCGTCGGCGTATTCGCCTTCCAGCACGACCATTTGGATCGATGACGGTGCCATCGACACCCCGAGCACGATATCCAATACAACCCCCTCCAAAGGTATTGCACGATGAGCCATGGCCAGGCGGAGGAAAAAACCATGGCTAACTAAGTATCGCGCACAAGGGGGGCGTGAGAGCCCCTCAGAACCTATGTAGTCCTTATGAAGTTCTGATAGGAGCGCGACGGGGTCGGTCCTCGCTGGCCCTGATACTTCGAACCTACTTGCCTACTGCCGTAAGGGTGTTCGGCGGGACTGGTCAGCCGCAGAATGCACAGCTGACCGATCTTCATGCCCGGCCACAAGGTGATCGGCAGGTTGGCGACGTTGGACAGCTCCAGCGTGATGTGGCCGCTGAAGCCGGGGTCGATGAACCCGGCGGTCGAGTGCGTCAGCAGGCCGAGGCGGCCCAGCGACGACTTGCCCTCCAGGCGCCCGGCGAGGTCGTCGGGCAGGGTGATGAGTTCCAGCGTCGAGCCGAGCACGAACTCGCCGGGATGCAGCACGAACGGCTCGCCGGCGGCGGGTTCGACCAGGCTGGTCAGCTCGTCCTGTTGCTTGGCCGGGTCGATGTGGGTGTAGCGGGTGTTGTTGAACACTCGGAACATGCAGTCAAGCCGCACGTCGATGCTGGACGGCTGCACCAGGCCGGCTTCGAATGGCTCGATGCCGAGCCGCCCGGCGGTGATTTCGGACCTGAGGTCGCGGTCGGAGAGCAGCACGCGACGAGCCTAGCTGGCTGCTCTACGTGTTCAGCGGAGGTAGACCTCGCTGCCGTTCGGATATCCGCCCCCGGTGGTCGTGACGTGCACGTGGTCGTAGTGGCCGAGCCGGCTCGCCTGGGCTCCGCCGGGCGTGTAGTAGACACCCCGCCAAATCGCGTCCTGGATGCCGAACCGGTTGGCGTTCTGTAGCACGTAGGCGACGATCGCATTGCCCAGCGCGATGCCCTCGTCGGACCCCGGGTTGGGAATCATCACGTCGACCGCCAGGCCGAGGGGGTGCCACGGCAACGGATCCGGGCGCACTCCCCCCATCTCGTGGATCTGCGGGAACTCCGCGGTGATGCTCCGCGCGACCAGGATCGTCCGCACCTGCATGCCCCGTTCCGGGGCGACGTCGGCGGTCAGGAAACGGCCCCGGGTGTGATACCGCGACGCCGCGGCGGGCTCGGCATCAGGGGATCCCTTGATGAGACGGTGCGACGCCGCCGTCACGATTTGAACGCAGCACGGAGTGGTGTCGCTGATAACGGGTTTCGCCTCGGCACGGGGCGCAGAGGGGTGGACATCCGCGGACGCCGCGAAGAAGACGGCCGCGGGGGCGAGCACCGCTGCCAGGGCCACGGATAGTCTACGCCGCTTCCTGGCTAACTCGTGTCGACCCACGTCGTGCACATTACGGTGCAATAACGAAATAATAAATATGAGCCTGTGAATTTGTGAAAGGAATAACTCTGATTCGGAGGGCCGGCGCTGCGCCGCGGTCGATGAGCCGTCCTGACCTCGACGGCCGCCGCCGGGTGCTAGCCTTCCTTGGCGACAGTGCCGATGTAGTTCAATGGCAGAACATCAGCTTCCCAAGCTGAATACGCGGGTTCGATTCCCGTCATCGGCTCCACGGTGAGCTGGGCATATCACTCTGTGGCGTATGCGCACGCCACCACTCGGTCCCGCAGCGGTTCCCTTAGTTCGGGAATGAGATATCGCGAGCATCGGCCTGCCTCATGCAGCCGGGAATAGCTGAGATCCGCACCCCCCGGGCGATAACGTAACCCAAAAGAATCGGCGTGCGTCGGGCGCGCCGAACAGCACGGCTGAGGGTGCGCAAACATGACCAGTGAAGAGGCCACACAACGACTGGCAACCGATACGCTGACGCGACCGCCTGGCCAAACGGAGACACGGTGGCAGATTCTCAGGGCATCGTGCTGGGTCTTGCTCGTCCTCACGGTGCTCGCTGCGGTGGTGATGGCGGTTCGTCCGTCGCTGGCCGCGCAAGCCGGGGGCGCCCAAATGGGATTCGTCCTTCTGTTTGTGGTCGTCCATGCGTGGCTGGGCTACGGCGTCAAGGGCATGGGCGCATTCGTCGCCATCGCCGGCGTTGTTGCGTTCGCCTTGGAGGCGATCGGTGTCGCGACCGGATTCCCGTTCGGCTCCTACACCCATCACCTGCCCGGTCCGAAACCCCTGGGCGTTCCCCCGGTCGCCGTCGTCAGCTGGATCATGTTCGGCTGGCTGGCCTGGGCGCTGGCCCGGGTGATCATGCGACCCGCTCCCGATGCGGCTGTCGGTGGCGCCGAACGCTTTACGACGCCCATCGTGGCGACATTCATCCTTGGCGGTTATGACCTGGTAAACGACCCCATCGGGGCGACGGCGCACGACTGGTACTCCTATCACCACCCGACCGGCGCGCTGGGAGTCCCGCTGACCAACTTTCTCGGCTGGCTGCTGACGGGCTGGCTGATCTTTCAGCTCGTCGCGCTCGTCGAGGCGCGATTCCCCGGAGGGCCCGCCACCCGAACCCGCACGTACTGGCTGCTGCCGTGCCTGTTCTGGCTTTCCACCGCCACCCAGGTCTTCACCAGCCTGATCCATCCGGCCGACGGCGTCGCGGTCCGCGGCGGCAAAACCATCCAGATTGCCGACGTGTACGAATCAGGGGCATCGGCAGCGTTATTCACCATTCTTCTCACTGGGATCATGGCGCTGGTCCGCCTCTACAGTCGTCAGCCGTCGAAGATCCTTCGTTTTTCTACAGACGAGGCTTGATCGGCGCGCCGTGTGGGGCCGCAAACCGGCCTAACCACAAGCGGCACAACACTACGTCGTGCTCTTCGGGCTTCATGGCGCTTCTTTCATTACTACGCAGCCACGCGAATGTCACGCTGAGCGTGGGCCCCGAAACCTCGCCCGCGGCAATCGGTTTCACAACCCGACCCGGCGCGCCGGGACGCGCCTAACCCGCTGGTAGCTTTACCCGCATGGGTGCCTTGGATGGACGCGTGGCCTTTATCACCGGTGGAGCTCGAGGGCAGGGCCGCGCGCACGCGCTGGCGCTGGCGGGCGAAGGAGCCGACATCGTGGCCGCCGACGCCCCCGGTGCGATGACGGACCTGACCTATCCGCTGGGCACCGAGGACGACCTGCGGGAAACCACCAAGCTGGTCGAAGAGCTGGGCCGGCGTTGCTTGCCGCTCACCCTGGACGTGCGCGATTCGGCCGCCGTCGGCGCGGCGATCAAGCAGACGGTCGCCGACATGGGCAGCCTCGACATCGTGGTGGCCAACGCCGGAATCGTCAGCACCGGGCCGCTCGAAGACGTCAGCGACGTGGTGTGGCAACAGCTGATCGACACGAACCTGACCGGCGCGTTTCACGTCCTGCGGGCCGCCATCCCGGTGATGCGGCAACAGCGCTTCGGCAGGATCGTGGTGACCTCCTCGATGGGCGGCCGCATGGGCATCCCCGAGTTGGCCGCATACAACGCCACCAAGTGGGGCGTCATCGGCCTGGCGAAGTCCGCGGCCCTCGAGGTCGCCAAGGAGGGCATCACGATCAACGTCGTCTGCCCGACCACCACCCAGACGCCGATGGTGCAGCCCACCGGAAGCGATGATGTGCCCGACGACCTGGTGCGCCGGATGACGAAGGCCAACCCGATACCCCAGCCCTGGCTGCAGCCCGAGGACGTCAGCCGCGGCGTGGTCTATCTGGTCACCGACCCCGGGGTCATCACCGGAAGCGTGCTCGAGATCGGCCTCGGCGGCAGCGCGCGCATCCACTGACGAACCCCGACGGGGGTTGCGGTCGTGCGATGCGTGGCGGCGTGCCGTTTGGCTGCTGCGGGTGCTCCGGGCGAGACGGCCGCAGGGCGCCGGGGCGCGCGGAGGCCCTGATCGTATTTGCTGGGCCATGGCCGTGTCACAACACCGTCGCGATTCGCCACCGCCGGCCCGTCGCACTGGCGTATTCACCCGGGGTGCTAAGCGCCTGGTCACGGCGCCACGATCGGCGCCCCGGCGTAAACCCGCCTTGGCCAAACCGTGACCGTCGCGTGGCCAAATATCAACGCGCCCTTACGCTTCCGCAGGTCAGCGCACATTTATCATCCTATTGCAACTATGTCAGTTAAAAGGAATTGGAGCCATGCGGACGGGTGTTCGGTGTGTTCTTGCGGTGATTGGAGCCGCTGCGAGTGTTGTCGTGACGCCGGCCGGCGTGAGCCTGGCGGCGGCGAACCAGTCGCATGGATTCGCGATAGCGTCGATTTCGCCGGGCCGCGACGAGGTGGTCGGGGTGGCGCATCCGATCCAGGTGAAATTCACTGCGCCCATTATTAACTCAGCTGACCGCCGGGCGGCCGAGCGTGCCGTTGACGTCAAATCGACGCCAGCGATGACCGGCAAGTTCGAATGGCTCGACAACAAGGTCGTCCAGTGGGTTCCGGACCGATACTGGCCGGCGCACAGCACAATTGCGTTGACCGTGGGTGGCGCGAATGCGGAGATCAAAACGGGCCCCGCCGTGATCGGCGTGGCCAGCATCTCCGAGCACACCTTCACCGTCAGCATCGACGGCACCGAAGCGGGACCGCCGACCTCGCTGCCGGCGCCGCACCACCGCCCGCACTTCGGCGAGCAGGGCGTGATGCCGGCGTCGATGGGTAGGCCGGAATACCCGACGCCGGTCGGCTCCTACACCGTCCTGTCCAAAGAGGAAGCGGTGACCATGGATTCGAGCAGCGTCGGCATCCCGGTCGACGACCCCAACGGTTACCTGCTGACGGTCAATTACGCGGTCCGCATCACCGGCCGCGGACTGTTCGTGCATTCGGCTCCGTGGGCCGTCCCCGCCCTGGGGCTGGAGAACGTCAGCCACGGCTGCATAAGCCTGAGCCCCGACGACGCCGAGTGGTACTACGACCACGTCCACGTCGGCGACCCGGTGATCGTCCAGGAGTAGTCCCGCACTTTACGAAGCTCCGCACCCAGCCGCAAGCCGGGTGCGGAGCTTCAATTGTCTTGACGGCGTGGGTCTCTCAGCGCCGAAGGCAACCGCCGGCCAACAAACGGAACGGGCCCGCTGGTGATAACCAGCGGGCCCGGCCCGTTCACTGGAGACCGATTCGGCCTCAGCTCGCGCCCGAGGGGCCGGGGCGAACCGGCTGACCGTCCACCGGCCCACCGGTCGGGGCCGGACCGGTCGGCGCGTCCTTCACCCCGGACATGTCGATGATCGGCGCGGCCGCCTCCAGCGGAGCGCCGGCGGCCAGCGGCCCGCCGAGCGCGATCAGCGGCGCACCGGCCGGGACCACGGGCACCGGAGGCACCAGGGGCACCGGCGGCGCGATGGGCAGCGGCGGCACGATCGGCAGCGGCGCACCGACCGGCAGCGGTCCCGGCACGGCCATTGGCACACCGGACATGTCGGTCATGGGCGCCGCGCATATGCCCCCGGCGGCCGGCGCGCCCGCGGCCACCGTGCCGGCGGCTGCACCCGGCCCGCCCGCGGCGGGCGCCACCTCGCCCGACTGCCCCTCGATGCACGCGTGGCCACCCGTAATCAGCGGGGCGGCCGCCGCGTCGGGGCTCAACGCGATAGCAGCTCCGCACAACCCAGCGCCGGCAACTACTTTGATGTTGAACCGATCGACGATCGCCATCAGCGCCAACTCTCCTTATATTCACGCTCAGCTATTTCCCATTTGGTGCAGCAGGCCCGCCTAGCCGTACCGAGGCCGATTTCACGCCCGCGCCAATTGTCAGCAGGCGACTCGCGACACGCGCCACGCCGCACCGTGCCGTTTCCAAATGGTGACGTCACAACGGTGTCACGAATCGGAACACCTGCGCCGGACGCCGATCGACCCGCCCATCACGACCAGATCGGCGACCTCGGCGGAAACCGACTTTCGATCTCACGGACTTTATTTTTCCGCAGGTCATTCACAGGGAACTGTTGGTGAACAGTTACTGTTGTCAAGGTTACGTAGAAGTTAACATCGAGATTAGAACTGTTGACGTAACGAGGAGAAGGGGCTATGTCAGCACGTCGTCTCACCACCGGGTTCATCGGTTCAGTCCTGTTCGGCGGCCCGCTTCTCGCCGGCCTCGCGTGGGCCGGCCCAGCGCAGGCCGACGCCGCCGGTTTCCTCAATGACATGCACAGGGATGGGGTTCACGCCGTCACCGGTGGTGACGCGGCGCTGCTTCAGGCCGGGCTGAACGTCTGCCAGCAGCTGTCGTGGGGCGCTCCTGAATCCCAGCTGGTGGGCTTGGCGCTGCAACGCTCCGACGACCGGCAAGGGGCAGGTGGGCTCAGTCCCCAGCAAGCCAACGACATCGTCGGCTACGCCGAGCGTGACCTCTGCCCCGGCGCCTGACCCGACCTTCCGTACTTCGCAGATTCGCAACGCGGTCGCGGTCGACACCGCACGGGCCCGGCAACCGTTCTTTGCCGACTATTCATTCTCCGGAATTGTTTGCGCAGCGGGTCGTCGCACTTTTGTGTAAAAGTGCATCATCCGCATCGGGCACAGACATAAGGAGAAGGTTGGATGGCGGCACGCAGGCTATATGGCCGGTTCATGGGCGCGGCGCTGGCGAGCGGCCCGCTGCTGCTCGCCGGGGTCCTCTGCGCCGGACCGGCGCGGGCCGACCAGGCCGCCTTCATCAACGACCTGCACGGCGCCGGGATCCACGCCGTCAACGGCGGCGACCCGGAGCTGTTGCAGATGGGCGCGGACCTGTGCCAGCAGCTTTCGTGGGGCGCTTCACCGCAGCAGCTGGAGGGATTGGCGCTGCAACGCTCGGACGCCGACCAGGGCACCGGCGGGATCAACGGCCGGCAGGCCGCAGACGTGGTGATCTTCGCCCTGCGCGATCTGTGCCCCAGCGCCTGACGGCGGATTAACCCCCGCGCCGAGCGGTCCGCGCTAAGGTGTCACCCGAGTGAAGCTGAACGCACGGAACCTGGCCGGCCTCGAGATCCCGGTCCCCACGTATGACCGCGGCCAAATCGGCATCGGCATAGCACATTTCGGCGTCGGCGGTTTCCACCGTTCCCACCAGGCCATGTACATCGACCGGCTACTCAGCGACGGGCTCGCCCGCGACTTCGGGATCTGCGGAATCGGTGTGCTGCCCAACGATGAGCGCATGCGCGACGTGCTGCGTGACCAGGACCACCTGTACACGCTGATCCTCGAACACCCCGACGGCACCCGGCAGCCGCGAGTCATCGGCTCCATCGTCGACTACCGTTACGCGCCTGACGATCCCGAATCCGTGATCGACCTGCTGGCCGATCCGGCCACCCGGATCATCTCGCTCACCATCACCGAGGGCGGTTATCAGCCACCACTCAGCGCGGTGTTCGGGTTGGTGGCCGAGGCGTGCAACCGGCGGCGCAAGCGCGACCTGCCCTCCCCCACGATCGTCTCCTGCGACAACATCGCCGGCAACGGAGACGTGGCGGCACGCGTCTTCACGTCATACGCCGAGCGAATCAATCCCGAACTCGCGCAATGGATGCGCGAGAGGACCACCTTCCCCAATTCGATGGTTGACCGGATCACGCCGGTGACCACACCCGACGTGCTCACCCGGCTGGACTCCGAATTCGGGGTGACCGACGCCTGGCCCGTGATCGCGGAACCCTTCGCCATGTGGGTGGTCGAGGACAAGTTCGCCGACGGCCGACCACCGCTCGACCAAGCCGGGGTGCAACTCGTCGACGACGTGGCACCGTACGAGGCGATGAAGCTGCGGCTGCTCAACGCCGGGCATCAGGGCCTGTGCTATTTCGCCTACCTGTGCGGCTACCGGTTGGTGCACGACGCCGCCCGCGATCCATTGATCGCCGAATTCCTTGTCCGGTATATGGATTCGGAGGCCACTCCGACGTTGGAGCGCGTTCCGGGGCTCGACGAATTCCGGGGCGGGTTGCTGCCGCGCTTCGCCAACCCCTACATCCGGGACACCGTGGCCAGGCTGTGCGCCGAATCCTCGGACCGCATCCCGAAGTGGTTGTTGCCCGTGGTGCGCGACAACTTGCGCTCCGGCGGCCCCGTGCGACTGTCCGCGGCGATCGTCGCAAGCTGGGCACGCTACGCCGAGGGAGTCGGCGAAGAGGGCGAACCGATCGAGGTGGTGGACCGGCTCGCCGACACCCTGGTCCCGATCGCCCGCTCGCAACGCGACGACCCGGTGGCATTCCTGGCCAACCGTTCGGTGTTCGGCGACCTCGTGGACCACGAGCGTTTCCGCGAGTCCTACCTGTGGGCGCTGGAGTCGCTGCACCGACACGGCGCGCGCGCCACGCTGCTGGCGCTGCTCGGGGCCGACGGACGATGACCCTGGTCGCCGGCATCGACTCGTCGACGCAGTCCTGCAAGGTGCTGGTGTGCGATGCCGCCACCGGCCGGGTGGTCCGCGAGGGGCACGCCGGTCACCCGACCGGCACCGAAATCAACCCGGCGGCATGGGAAACCGCCGCTCGAGCAGCGATCGCGAAGGCCGGCGGGCTGGACGGTGTCGATGCGATCTCCGTCGGCGCACAGCAGCACGGCATGGTGTGCCTGGACGGGGCCGGGCAGGTGGTGCGCCCCGCTCTGCTGTGGAACGACGTGCGATCGGCCGACGCCGCGCGCGCACTCGTCGACGAGCTGGATGGCGCGGCGGCCTGGGCCCGGGCCGTCGGAGTGGTGCCGCTGGCCGCGATCACGGTGGCGAAACTGCGCTGGCTGGCCGACCACGAGCCGTGGCACGCCGACCGCACCGCGGCCGTCGGGCTGCCGCACGACTGGCTGACCTGGCGGCTGCGCGGCGAGACGGACATCGCGGCGCTGACCACCGACCGCAGCGACGCCAGCGGCACCGGCTACTACGACGCCGCGACCGGCGCCTACCGTACCGATCTGCTGGAGCTGGCGCTGCGCGGCCGCCGCCCTCGACTGCCGACCGTGCTGCACCCGTCCGGCTGGACCGATTGCGCTGCAATGACTTTCGGCGCTGGCCTCGGGGACAATGCCGCCGCGGCGATGGGCCTGGGCGCCGAGGAGGGCGACGTGATCGTCTCGATCGGGACCTCGGGGGTGGTGGCCGCCGTCACCGCGGATCCAGTCCGCGACGACACGGGTTTCGTCGCCGGGTTCGCCGATGGCAGCGGCCGCTATCTGCCGCTGGTGTGCACCCTCAACGGTGCGCGGGTGCTGGAGGCCGCCGCCGCGATGCTGGACGTGGATCAGGACGCGCTGTCCCGGCTCGCGCTGTCGGCGCCGCCGGGCAGCGCGGGGCTGGTGCTGGTCCCCTACCTGGAGGGTGAGCGAACTCCCAACCGGCCCAACGCCACCGGTGCACTGCACGGCCTGCGGGTCGCCAATGCCACCCCGGCCAACCTGGCCCGCGCCGCCGTGGAGGGACTGCTGTGTTTGCTCGCCGACGGCGTCGCGCACCTGGCCGCGCACGGCGTCGTCGCACGGCGCATCCTGCTGGTCGGCGGCGGCGCGCAATCCCGGGCGCTGCGGGTGATCGCGCCCGCGGTGTTCGGCATGCCGGTGCTGGCGCCCACGCCGGCGCAGTACGTCGCGCTGGGTGCGGCGCGGCAGGCGGCGTGGTCGTTGAGCGGCTCGCCCCGACCGCCCGCGTGGAATCCGCCGCCCACCGACGAATACACCGCCGACCCCACGCCCGAGGTGCCGGCGCACTACGCGCGGGTGCGCGACCTCACCGAGGCGGTCACCGGTCGTCGGGAAGCGGGCGAAACACCGAAAGGACCCGATATTTCGCGCTGAAGCTGGCCTTGTCGTATTCGTCGCCGACCTCGCCGTCGCAGGCGATCACCGTGGGACCGTCGACGGCGCTGAAGCTGAATTCCGGCACCTGCAACTCGTGGTAGAGCGGGCTGCGCTCCAGCCGGCCCAGGGCCAGCGCGGTCAGGATCCTGGTCCTGGCCCAGTGGCGGCCGGTCTCGAGGATGCGCACATCGATCAGGCCGTCGTCCATCCGGGTCCGGCGCGCCGGCGCGAACCCGCTCGGCAGGTACAGCGAATTGCCCAGGAAGAACAGCGATGTCAGCAGGGACTTGTTGTCGTAGCGGATGCGCACGG
The DNA here is from genome assembly GCF_054660795.1 of Mycobacterium sp. MUNTM1. Classification (NCBI taxonomy): domain Bacteria; kingdom Bacillati; phylum Actinomycetota; class Actinomycetes; order Mycobacteriales; family Mycobacteriaceae; genus Mycobacterium; species Mycobacterium sp. MUNTM1. The sequence continues at coordinate 8,317 of NZ_BAAGDE010000052.1, read as the reverse complement.
GCTGCTCCTTGCGCAGCGTGCGCAGCATGGCGTACAGGCCGGCGAGCGGCTTGCCGATGCGCTTCTCCAGCTTTTCCCGCCGCCGCACGAACGCCGGGTAGGCGCCGATGCTGGCGGTGTTGAGGACCATCTGAGAGTCGTTGAGGCACACCAGGTCCACGCACGCCACGTGGCCGAGCCGGATCGCGTCGACCGTCTTGGCCACGGTGTCGCAGCCGATGTCCTTGGCGAAATGGTTGAACGTCCCGGCGGGAAAGACCGCCAGCGGTAGCCCCGCGTCGACGGCCACCCCCGCGGCGGCCCCGACCGTGCCGTCACCGCCGCCCACCGCCAGCACCTCGGCGCCTTCAGCCGCGCCACGCAGCACCTGCACCGCGTCGTCGTCGGGGCCCAGTTCGCGGATGTCCGCCTTCGGTAACGCGGCACGCACCTCGTCGACCACCCGGGCCCCGGTGCCGCTGCCCGACTCCGGGTTGATGACCAGGACCACGCCGGCGCCGTCGGGACGCTGCGGCGCCGCGACGCGCAGCGGTTCCGTTCGCGGAAGGGCAGTTTCGACGATCGGCGGGAAGAGCCGGCCGCCCAGCACCGCCATGCCGGAGCCGATGCCGAATCCGGCAAGGACGTCGCCGGGGTAGTGCGCGCCGGTCACCACCCGCGACAGACCGACCAGCCCGGCCAGCAGCGCCAGCCCGAAGCCCAGCGGCGGGCTCTCCAGCCCCACCCCGATGGCGAACGCCGCCGCGCTCGCGGAGTGTCCGGACGGCAGCGAGTTCGACGTCGGGCGGCGGCGGACCTGCCTGACCAAGGGCACCAGCTCGTAGCTGGGGCGGGCTCGCCGGCGGATCCGCTTGGCGACCTGGTTGGTGACCAGGCTCGTCGCGGCCAGCGTCACCAGCCCACGCGTCGCGCCGCGCTGCGCGCTCGGTCTGCCGGTGGCGAACAGCGCCGCGGCGATGCCGACCCACAGCTTCGAGCGGTCGGCCGCCCGGGTCAGCGGCGGCATGACGGTGTCCAGTAGCGGGGTGTCCGTCTCGGCGATGGCATCGAACAGTTCCCGGTCCAGCGTGCCCAGTCCCCGGGTGATCTGTTTGATGCCGCGCGCGCGTTGCCAGGGGGCCCTGTTCATTCGCTACACCCTAAATTGGTGCGAAGACATGGACGCACAGGGCTATTGCATGAGGTGGCGCGAGAACGCCGAGCGCTGCGGCGTGGCCACGCACGTCGTCGCCGAGATCGCCCGCCGGCACGACGTCACCGCCGCGCGCTTCCGGGTCCTGGAGAACATGGCCGAGCTCCACGACCCGCACGGCAAGTCGTTCTTCCTGATCCCGCCCTACGCCGACGGCGCGAGGGCCCGGGCCGCCGCGCTGATGACGTATGTGCTCAACGCGGGCACCGGTTACGGTAAGCCGGGCGGACGGACCACCGACTTTCCGGTCACCCCGTACGGCGCCGCCGAGGTGACGCGAATCATGGCCCGCCAGAACGCAAACCGCTGGAGCTACACCCGCGACGTCGCCTTCGTACATCGCAACGGAGGGCGGCTGGTCACCACCCCCAACGGCATGCTCATGGGCCTGGGCGGCAACTGGGCGCAACGGCTGTTCAGCCGGCGCGGCGGCACCACCTGGGGTGACCTCTTCATGGTCAACGCGGGACGGGTCGCCGACCCCGGCGAGCAGCTTCGACACATCGTCTCGTCCGGGCATGCCTGGTATCTCGACGCCGACGGCACGCCCCGCGCGAGCCGCCTCGACCTGGACCGGGTGTTGCACCACGAGGAGCGGCACGCCGCGCAATGGGCGGACCGGGGCTATCTGGGCATGCTCGTGGGCTATGGCCGAGAGTTGTTCCGCGAGTTGGTCTTTCGTGAGGTGAATAGGCTCGAAGAGGACGCGGGCCTGGCCGACGGCGGCTACAGGGCGTGAATCCCGTGGTAGAGCACCATCGCGCCGATCACGACGAAGACCGCCGCGAGTAGGGCGCCGTTGTTGCGGTCCATCCAGTCCTTGAGCCCGGCCAGGGTGTCGTCGAGGCGGCTCCCGGCCGCCACGTAGGCCAATATCGGGATCGCCACGCTGGAGGCGGCGATGCCCACGAAGAACGCGGCGGCCAGCCAGTCACCGGCGGGGCCGAGCCCGCTGGTGCCGATGCCCAGTCCCGCGGGGACGCAGATGAGCGCAACGTCCGGGCGCACCACGGCCAGGACGGCCCCGGTGATCCCCGCGCGCGCCGGGGTGATGCTCGCGAACGAGCGCATCCAGGCGGGGGATTCGGCCTGGCCGTGCCGGGTGAGCCAGCGGTAGACGCCGTACCCGATCAGCGCGGACCCCAGCACCACGCGCAGCCAGGACGACCACCGCGGGGGCGCCTTGTCCAGGCCGCCCAGCAGGCCAGAGGCCGCGACGGCGATCGCCGTCAGCGCGGCCAGGCTCAGCACCCAGCCGCCCAGAAACGCGAGGCTGCTCGGCCGCGGCCGCGGCGCCTGTAGCACCAGCACCGCCGGGATGACGGTGAGCGGTGAGAGGGAGATGACCAGTCCAAGCGGAACGAGCCCGGTCAGCACCGTCCCCCAGCTTCCTGCCATGGGCGGCATCCTTCCATTGCCGCGGGCGATGCGACGCCCAAACGCGCCGAAGCGGGTCAGGCCAGTGTGCGAATTCCGTTGTAGAGCACTATCAACCCGATCAGGAACAGGATGACGGCCATCATCGCGTCGTGGTTCGCCTCCATCCACGCTTTGAGACGTTCCAGGGCATCGTCAAGGCGGTCCCCGGCGCCGACGTAGCCCAAGATCGGGACGGCGACCGTCGACGCGGACAGCACGACGAAGATGGCGGCCGCGATCACCTGAGCGCCCGCGCTCAGGCTGCTGTTGCCGACGGCCAGCCCGGCGGCCGCGCACAGGATCAGCACCTCGGGGCGCACCGGCACCAGCACCGCGCCCATCACCCCGGCGCGCACCGGCGAGAGGGTGGAGAACGACCGCATCCAGCGCGGCATGCTGCGCTGCCGGTGCCGGGTGAACCAGTGGTAGGCCGCCAGCGCGAGGAGGGCCACGCCGAACGCGAGCCGCACCCACGCCGCCCATTTCGGCGGGGTCGCGTGGAAGCCACTGAGCAATTCCGAGCCGCTCACGAAGGCGGCGGTGACCGCGACCAGGCCCAGCAGCCAGCCGCCCAGAAAGGACAGACTGGCCGGGCGCGGCCGGGGCGCGTGCAGCACCAGCACCGCGGGGATGACCGTGATCGGCGACAGCGCGATGACCGCCGCCAACGCGATGAGTTTGCTCAGCACCGAGGCCCAACTTGCGTCCACGGGCAGCAATCATTGCATCGGCGTGGCGCTCACGCAGTGCTCGGCCGCACCGGTCAGCCTTTGCGGCGCAGCGTCCAGGCGGGCACCCAGTGCGTGACCGTCCTGCGCTTGGAGCCGTACGCGACGGGATAGGTCACCAGCCCCCACCAGTCGCCCTGCTCGCACAGGGCCCAGCAGCTCAGCCACCCCTCGACGACCTTGTGCAGCTGCAGACCGTTGGGCTGATACCGCCCCGAACGGTGCGGCTCGCGCGGGAAGAGCACCGTCAGGTCGACCAGCACGGCGACCGCCGGACGCACCACCCGAAACGGGCTCCGGACCGGTTGGCCGTTGTACCCGATCGATGCGAGCGGACCCATTTATCGATCATACGTTCGAATAGGCGGCCGGTTGAGCCCCCCAATCGGCCCGGTTCGCTTCTGGCAACATAGCGGTGTGTTCAGCCAAACCGCGACGTCCCGGGCGGTTCGGTGAGCATCGCAACCACAGACGCGGCGCGGCGTCGCCGCGGCCTGCTGGGCGATCGCCGGCCGGGGGTGCCCGCCGGGCTGGACCCGGTGATCGTCGCTTTCTTGGCCGCCGCGGTGAGCATGGCCGGTGCCGCCCGGCCCTCCTTCTGGTACGACGAGGCCGCGACCATCTCGGCCGCCTACAGCCGGTCGCTGGCCCAGATGTGGCACATGCTGGGCAACGTCGACGCCGTCCACGGCTTGTACTACCTGCTCATGCACGGCTGGTTCGAGGTTTTCCCGCCCACCGAGTTCTGGTCGCGCGCGCCCAGCGCCATCGCGGTGGGCGGCGCCGCCGCCGGCGTCGTCGTGCTGGGCAAGCAGTTCTCGTCCCGCACCGTCGCGGTGGCCTCCGGGGCGTTCTGCGCGATCCTGCCGCGGACCACCTGGGCGGGCATCGAGGCCCGCCCCTACGCCATGTCGATGATGGCCGCCGTGTGGCTGACCGTGCTGCTGGTCCATGCCGCGCGCCGGAACAGCGGTTGGCTGTGGCTGTCCTATGCCGTCGCGCTGGCCTGCTCGGTCGTGCTGGACGCCTACCTCGCGCTGCTGCTGGCGGCATACGCCTTGTTCATCGGCGTCTTCCACCGGAGCCGAACTGCGTTGCTGGGCTTCCTGATTGCGTCTGCCGTAGCCGTCGGCGCCCTGATGCCGTTTTTGATGACGGTCGCCGGGCAGGCGCACCAGATCAGTTGGGTCGCACCCATCGGTCACCGCACCATCGAAGACGTGCTGATGCAGCAGTATTTCGAGCGGTGCCCGCCGTTCGCGGTGCTGTCGGCGTTGCTGATCGGTGCGGCAATCGTGTTGTGGCTCAGCGGGTCCGCGCGCCTGGCGGATTCGCAGCGCCGGCTGCTGGTGCTCGCGACGGGGTGGCTGGCGGCGCCGACGGCGGCGATCGTGACGTATTCCGCGCTGGTTCATCCGATCTACACGCCGCGCTACCTGTGCTTCACCGCGCCGGCGCTGGCGCTGATCCTGGGCGTCTGCGGTGGCGCGGTGGCCGTCAAACCGTGGGTGACGACGGCGGTCGTCGGCCTTTTCGCAGTGGCCGCCGCGCCCAATTACGTTCGGGTGCAACGCAACCCGTACGCCAAGTACGGCATGGACTACAGTCAGGTCGCCGACCTGATCACCGCGAAGGCCGCGCCGGGCGATTGCCTACTGGTGAACGACACGGTGACGTTCATGCCGGCGCCCATGCGCCCGCTGCTGGCGGCGCGCCCGGATGCCTATCGCAAGCTGATCGATCTCACGCTGTGGCAGAAGGCGACCGACCGCAACGACGTGTTCGATACCAATCTCATCCCCGAGGTGGTGGCCCGGCCGCTGAGCCGGTGCGGCGTCGTCTGGATCATCACCCAGGCCGACCCGTCCCAGCCGCCACACGAGCAGGGTCCGGCGCTGCCGCCCGGCCCGGTCTATTGGGCGAGCACCGCCTTCGCTGTGCCGCATGACCTTGGCTTCCGGTTGGTGGAGCGCTGGCAGTTCAACTTGGTCCAGGTGCTCAAAGCGGAGCGATAGTCACCAGATGTGGATCCAGTCGACGAGCATGTCCGCCGGGTAGGTCGCCGCCGCGGGATCGCCGGCACCGACCCCACCGACCGCCAGGGTGAACATGGGTGTCATCCAGTAGCCGGGATTGTTGAACGGCCAGCGGAAGTCGTCGGGGGCGCCGCCGTGGACGTGGATGGGCTTGTTCGGAACGCTGAAGTACTGTGCCCCGTCGCGAGCGAATTGAAAACCTTCCTCGCCCCAATGCATTCGCCAGGTGTGCCAGTTGCCGTCGACCATGCCGGGGATGGACTTGCCTTCCCACGTCTTGCCGTTGGACGCGGCGTGCACGGTCGTCCCCGGAGGCCACGAGCCATTGCCGTACCACTCGAAAAGGTCGACCTCGCCGTCGGGCAGCGGATCCTCGTTGACACCCCAGAACGCGGACCAGAGGCCTGGGTCCAGACAATTCAGCTTGATCCGCGCTTCCCAGGTCTGGTTGATCATGCTGCGAAAGTTGCCCCGCAGTTTGGCGCCGTAGTAGGTGTCCCCTTCCTGGGTGGCACGCAAGACGAGGTTGGAATTGCCGTCCTGGAACACATTTCGCCGGTCGTCGCGGTATATCCCCGCGACCGGAGGGAACACGTCGTCCTGCCAGGTCTGGATGGTCCACTTCCCCGGATCGGGAGCCGAACCCGCCGGGCCGTCGAACTCGTCGGCGAAGATGTAGCCGCCGCCGCCCGCCGACGGCGCGGCCGGCACCGACGGGCCCGACGGGGTGGCCCAGGCACCCGGCAAGCGCATCGCAGCCCCGAGCATGCCGAGGCCCGACATCAACATCATGCTGCGACGATCCATTTAAACCACCAATCGTTCAAAGCCGGCCCGTCAAGCGCGGCGAGATCTCCCCAGGCAACTCTCGCAAACGGTGATATGAAACCACGCGGTGGGGTGGCCCGCATCCGGCCGCAATCCGCGCGCGGCACTCCCGGTCACGACCCGCGTGCCGGTCCGTCGCCGCCAGCCCCCTGACATAACGAAGCGACGATAGCAGCCGCGGCCCCCACTTCCTGGGATTTCCGGGCCAACCATCAACCACGTTGACATCTCCCACGGCGCTGGTATCAAGGAGGTTGATAGTTCGAGAAAGGAAAGCAGCCATGTCTCATGGATTCTTCGGTGGTTTTGGTGGACCCGGCTTCGGCGGTCCCGGCTTTGATGGACCCGGTTTCGGTGGACCCGGCTTCGGCGGACCGGGCTTCGGCGGCCCGGGCTTCGGTGGCCCGGGTGGGGGCGGTCCCGGCTTCGCACCGTTCGGCAAGAAGGGGCGTCACGGCCTCAAGCGCGCGGCGTTCGTCACCGCGGCATTGCTGTTGGACGGGCCGGCCGACGCCGCGCAGGTGGTGCGGCGGGTGTCCGACGCGACCGGCGGCGCGTTCACTCCACCGCAGGACGTGGCCGAGCTGGCGATCGGCATCCTCGCCGGCCGCGGGGTGGTCACCATCGACGGTGGCGTGGCGACGCTGACCGAGCTCGGCCGAAACCTGTTGGCCTGGCGCGGAATCAGCAGTGAGACCGCGCACGCGTTCCTGGGCCGGGCGGCCAAGTTCGGCGACGTTCTCAAGATCCGCAAGGAGTTCTTCGAGATCGCCGGACTGGCGCGCACCATCGCATGGACGGGCACCGACGAGCAGAAGCAGCAGCTCGCCGAGACCCGGACCAAGGTGCTCGAGGCGCTGACCGATGCGCGCAAGGCGCTGCACCGGGTACTCGGCGAGGCCTAGCGGGGGCTGGGCTCGCTGAGCCTGACCAGGGTCTTGCCGACGTTGACGCCGGTGAACAGGCCGTTGAGGGCATCGACGCAGGACTCGATGCCCTCAAAGATGGTCTGCCGGTGGTGAAGTCGCCCCTCGGCTTCCCACCGGCGTAGCGCGGCGAACGCCTCGTCGAAGCGGCCCCATTGGTCGAGCGCGTTGAACCCCTGCATCAGCGCGGTCTTGGACAGCAGGTTCACATAGTTGGCCGGCCCGGGGTGGTCGCCGGTGAGGTAGCTCGAGATGACGCCGCACAGGACGACGCGCGCGCGGGCGGCCAGGCGGCCCAGCACGGCGTTGAGGATGGGGCCACCCACGTTGTCGAAGTAGACGTCAACGCGTTGCGGGCAATGCTTTTTCAGCGCCGCGGCGAGGTCGTCGTTCTTGTAGTCGATGCACGCGTCGAACCCGAAGTCCTCCACCACCGCCCGGCATTTCTCCGGCCCGCCCGCGATGCCCACCACCCGGGCGCCGGCGATCTTGGCGATCTGCCCGGCGACCGATCCGGTGGCACCCGCGGCCGCCGACACCACCACCGTCTCCCCGGGCTGCGGCCGGCCGATGTCGGTCATCCCGAAATAGGCGGTGGCGCCGGTCGGCCCGTAGACAGACATGATGGCCAGCTGGTCGTCCTCGCCCGGGATCGGCGTGCTGAACAGGTCGTCGCGGATGAGCGCGTATTCCTGGAAGCCGGTCAGCGTGGTGACGACGTCGCCGACGGCGTAGGCGTCGCACCGCGACGCGACCACCTCGCCGATCCCGGCCGCCCGGATGACCTCCCCCAACTGCACCGGCGGGAGGTAGCTGGGCTGGTCGTCCAGCCAGGTGCGGGCGGCGGCATCGATGCCGACATAGGTGGTTCGCAGCAGCGCCTCGCCGTCGGCGGGTTCGGGGGCCGGCGTGGTGACCAGTTCCGTGTCGTCCGGCTGGACAAGCCCGGAGGGGCGGCGACGAAGGAGGACCTGGCGATTCGGCAAATCGGGCACGATCGTAAAAACTACCGAACGGGCCGGAAACGCAGAAGCGAATGGCATATTCATTTCATGGCAGCAAACGAAGACCCGGAAGACCGGATCCGGGAACTCGAGCGCCCGCTCGCCGAGACGGCCCGGGCGTCAGAGCAGGGCGGTTCGCAGCCCGCCGGCCGCACCCGCGCCCGCGCCCCCGCCGGCCGCACCC
>NZ_BAAGDE010000051.1:0-44351 GCF_054660795.1 Mycobacterium sp. MUNTM1 | reverse complement strand
GACGCCGCCCCCGCGGCGGCGGCTCCGGGGTTCGGTCCTGACACGCCGCCCACGCAGGACTTCATGTACCCGTCGATCGGCTCCAACTGCCTGGCGGACGGCACCAGCGCCATCGCGACCGCGCTGTCGGTGGCGGGGCCGGCCAAGATCCCGGCGCCCGGCCCGGGCCCCGGCCAGACCGCCTACGTGTTCACCGCCGTCGGCACACCCGGACCCGCGGAGGTGCAGAAGCTGCCGCTGAACGTCACCTGGGTGAACCTGACCACCGGCAAGTCGGGAACCGTCGCCTTACAGCCGCGTCCGGACATCAACCCGGAGGGTCCGACGACCTTGAGCGCGATTGTCGACACCGGCTCGGGCAGCATCATGTCAACGATCTTCGGGCAGGTCACCACCAAGGAAAAGCAGTGCCAGTTCTTGCCCACGATCGGTTCGACGGTGGTGCCGTAACCGGTCGGCGCCGCCACCGTCTCGTCGCCTGCGCATGCGCGTGTCCCCGACCGGGGGCACGCGCATGCGCGTCGGGGGGACGCTAGTACGCCATGAACAAGATGGCGTCGCGGTCGTACTCGAGGCCAGGATGAGCGCTGGCGAGGTGAGCCTGAGTCAGCTCGACCAGTTCGTCCTCGTCCTTGCCGACGATGGCTTCGCCGCACGGACACGTTATGTGTGTCTTCACGTTGTCGCCCTTCCCTTCTGTGGACCTGCTACTTCGCCGCTTTGGCTGCTGCTTTCATCTGTTTTTTATAGGCGCGCACTTTCCCCATCGACTGGGCGTCGACGATGTCGGCGACGGATATGTGCGAACCGGCCTTGCCGAAGTCCCCCGCCGCCGCGCGCCAGCCTTTCGGTGTCACGCCGTACTGCTTGCCCAGCAGTGCCAAAAAGATCTGCGCCTTGATGTCGCCGAATCCGGGCAGTCCCTTGATCCGCCGCAGCAGCTCGCTTCCGTCGGGGTCGCCCGCGCTCCACAATCCGGCCGCGTCGCCGTCGTAGCGGTCCACGATGATCTGCGCCAGCGTCTGGATGCGCTTGGCCATCGACCCCGGAAAGCGGTGTATCGCAGGTCTTTGCGAGCACAATGCGGCGAATTTGTCGGGGTCGTACTCCGCGATTTCGGCGGCATCGAGGCTGCCCATCCGGTCCGCGATCCGTTTCGGCCCGGCGAACGCCGTCTCGAAAGGGACCTGCTGATCCAGGACCATCCCGATAAGCAACGCCAGCGGACTCTCGTCGAGCAGCCTGTCGGCCTCAGGATCTTGGGCGAGGCAAATTTTCACCGTCAACGATCTTCCTTTCGCTGAACATCCTGGGACCGCGGACCCATCGGTCGCAAGACTACTCACCAGCGATGACCGCGTTATCGTGGCGTGGTGGTGGACGAGGGCAAGTTGGCGCTGATGCTGGCGCGCGACGAGTTGCGTCAGCTCGTCAACGCTTACTGCCGGGCCGTCGACCGCGCCGACTACGACACGCTGCGCAGCCTGTACCACCCCGAGGCGACCGATTCGCACGGCTCGTTTTCGACCGGTGGCGTCGAACAGTTCATCGCGCAGCTGCAAGCGGCGGAACCGTATGTGCGTGTCTCCCAACACAACATCACCACGACGAACTTCGTGGTCGAGGGTGACACGGCGCGCGGTGAGATCTACTGCCTGGTGTTTCACACGTTCGCCGGCCCCGAGCACCACGTCGACGTCATCATCGGCGGGCGCTACCTGGACACCTACGCCAAACACGACGGCCGCTGGAAATTCGGTCAACGCACCATCGTGGCGGACTGGGCATATCAAAACGACCCGTCCCGGGTGGACTTCGCACACCCCAGCACCCGGGGAAGCCTGCGCGGCCAACCCGGCCAAGCCGACCCTTCGATCGGCCTGTTCACCGCGCCGGAAGGCTGATGCCCGCGAAACATTCTGGCGCACATCATGTTTCGCGAGCGACCGTCAGCCGCTCTTGCGGCGGAACTCACGGCGGCTGCCCACCGCCCCGTGCGCCCGCGATTGCTTGCCGGCGCCGTCCTTGTGGTCGGACCCGCTCGGGGATTTCGCCATCTTGCGGTCCAGGGCTTCGCGGAATTTGCGCTTGGTGTCGTCGTCGGACCCGAGCGATTCAGCGGCCCCCGAAGGCTCCGACGACGCGGAACCCTGCCGGGCATTCGATTCAGCCATACGGGGCAGCCTAGCCCGGGTTTGGGAGAAACGGTCGGGTACGCGGCGCGGCTACCGCATGCCCGGCGGCATGCCGTACAGATGCGAGATCGGCAGCGTCAGCAGCACCCGCCGGTCGGTGACCATCGCCTGCCGGTATTCGTCCCAATCCGGGTGTTCGCCGGCGATGTTGCGATACAACGCAATCAGCGCCTCCACGGTGTCGTCGTCCGGCGCGGCAGCGGGCGGCGTCAGCTCGGCGGTGCCCTCGGCGACGGCGTACGACCAGCCGTCGTCGGCGTCGACCAGGATCGAGGCCCGCGGATCCCGACGCAGGTTGCGGGTCTTGGCGCGCGGCTCGGTGATCGACACCTGGATCGCCACGCTGCGCGGGTCGAAGTGATAGCTCACGTTCGACAGCTGCGGGCGCCCGTCGCGCTTGATGGTGGCGAGCACCCCCAGGGAGTGTCCGCTGATCAAGGCCAGCAATTTGTCGTCGAAGACTTGGCGTCCCATGACGAAAGCCTACGTCGCGGACGGCCGGAGCGGCCCGGGCTATTTGTCGCGCGGCCGACCTGGTGGAATCGGGGCATGACCAAGTACGCGGCGTTCCTGCGTGGCGTCAACGTCGGGGGCGTCAACCTCAAGATGGCCGAGGTGGCGGCCGCGCTGACCGAGGCGGGGTTCACCGGTGTCCGCACCGTCCTGGCGAGCGGCAACGTGCTGCTCGAGTCGAGCGCCGGCGTGGCGTCGGTGCGCAAGAAGGCCGAAGCCGCGCTGCGCGACCGCTTCGGCTATGACGCGTGGGTGCTGGCCTACGACATCGACACGGTGCGCGCGGTGGTCGACGCCTACCCGTTCGAGCGTGAGGTCGACGGCTATCAGTCCTACGTCACGTTCGTCACCGATACGGCAGTGCTCGATGAACTGACAGCGCTCGCCGCGGTGGACAAAGACGCGGTTACCCACGAGAAGATCCGCCGCGACGACGGCGTCATCTACTGGCAGGTCCCCAAGGGCGGCACGCTGGACAGCCGCATCGGTAAGACGATGGGTAAGCCGCGGTACAAGTCGTCGACCACGACGCGCAACCTGCGCACGCTGGACAAGGTGCTGCGCTGACCCTGAGCTAGCAAACCGGCCGTGCGCCAAGGGTTTTCGGCACCCGCCGGGCACCCGTCACTCGTCGGGCACCGCTTCGATGTAGCGCACCGCGTCGGCCTTGCCCAACCCCAGTCCGCGCGCCACCCGGACGTACTCGCGGGCCGCGGCCGCCATCGCGGCGTCGGTCGGGTCGTAGCGGGCGATGAAAGTGCCGAAGCGCCCGCGGGTTTCGATGATGGCGGAGCTCTCCAGCTCGCGGTAGGCGCGCGCCACGGTGTTGACGGCGACGCCGAGCTGGCCGGCCAGGTCCCGCACGGTCGGCAGGCGGGTGCCGGGCGGCAGCGCGCCCTCCCGAACTCCGTCGATGACCTGCGTCCTGAGCTGGTCGAACAACGGCTTGCCCGCCTTCATGTCGACCTTCAACCAGTCACCCAGCTCCACCCGTCCAGTATCCCCCACCCCCGGCTATCTTGGTGAGATGCGAGTAGCGGTGCTCAGCGGCGCGGGGATCTCCGCCGAAAGCGGTGTGCCGACCTTCCGCGACGACAAGAACGGATTGTGGGCCCGCTTCGACCCTTACGAGCTGTCCAGCACCCAGGGATGGCGCGACAACCCGCAGCGGGTCTGGGGCTGGTATCTGTGGCGTCACTACCTGGTCGCCGACGTCCAACCAAATGCGGGTCACCGCGCCATCGCCGCCTGGCAAGACGACGCCCAGGTCAGCGTGATCACCCAGAACGTCGACGACCTGCACGAGCGCGCGGGCAGCCGGTCGGTTCACCATCTGCATGGCAGCCTGTTCGAATTCCGTTGTGCGCGTTGCGGTACGGGCTATTCCGGTGCGCTGCCCGCGATGCCCGAACCGGCGCTGGAGGTGGAGCCCCCGGAATGCCACTGCGGCGGGCTGATCCGGCCCGACATCGTGTGGTTCGGTGAGCAGCTGCCCGACGAGCCGTGGCAGCGGGCCGTCGAGGCGACCGAGACCGCCGACGTCATGGTGGTGGTGGGGACCTCGGCGATCGTCTATCCGGCGGCCGGGCTGGCCGAGCTGGCGCTGTCCCGCGGCACCGCGGTCATCGAGGTCAATCCCGAGGTCACGCCGCTGTCGGGCAGCGCGACGATCAGCATGCGTGCGACGGCCAGCGAGGCGCTGCCCGGTCTCCTGCAGCGGCTGCCGGCGCTGCTGAACTGACGGGCCGGCCGTCAGGGCCGGTGCGCGCGGCCGAGCAGGAGCTCGGAGACGGGCATCGGCGCCCAAACCGGCAGCGTGAATTCGCGCCGCGACGTGTCGATTTCGAAGCCCGCCTCGACGATCGAGCGCTCGGTGTCGCGGTGGGTGTGGCAATTACCGAACAGCCGCGGCCACAGCGTCGCATCGGCGAAACGCTGAAAGCGGCCCCGCGCACCGGCACTGGCGATGTGCTCGAGATAGCGCAGCTCCCCGCCCGGTCGCAGCAGCGAGTAGAGGCGCCGCAGCACGCCGCCGGGGTCGCGCACCGAGCACAGCACCAGCGAGCACACCACCGCGTCGAACGGCTCGCCGCCGCTGAACGCCTCGGCCGTCTCGCCGGTCACCACGACGCGCGTGGGTACCGCCTCCGCCGCGGCCCGGGCCTGGGTCGCCAGCCGCGGTTCGGGTTCCACCGCGACCACCTCGTCGACCGAGTTTGGGTAGTGGGGAAAGTTCGTGCCGATGCCCGCGCCGACTTCCAGCACCCGGCCGGACAGGCCGGCCAGATTCTCCCGGCGCAGGGCCCGGATCGCCTCGGCTTCATGGGTGGCGACGACTGGCCAGACGCGCGCGAAGAAGGGGTTGTCGACGACCACCGTTGTCATATATCTGTGAACCTTCCGACTCGGATGAGCCCCACAATAGGGTCCGCGATGACGAACCGGTTGGCGTTAAACGGAATTAGGCACCGGTTCGCCCACCGGTGCGCGGAGCTCGACGGCTTCCGCGGCCGGCTCGAGGTATTCGGGGATCTCTTCGGCGCCGCCCTCGCTGATGCCGAACCGGTCATGCAGCCACGCCAGAGGTTTGGGCGCCCACCAATTCCATCGACCCATCACGTGCATGAAGGCCGGCACGACCACCATCCGCACCAGGGTGGCGTCGGCGAACACCGCGAGCGTCAGGCCGAGGCCGAACATCCGCATGAACGAGACGTGGGCGGCGATCAGCGCGGCGAACGACATCGACATCACCAACGCGGCCGCGGTGATCACCCGTCCGGTGCGGGCGACGCCGAGCGCCACGCTCTCGTCGTTGGCGGCGTGGGCCTGCTTCGCGGTCGGCCTCGCCGGACGGGCGGCGCCGGACGCCAGCCAGTACTCCCGGATCCGGGAGAGCAGGAAGACCTCATAGTCCATGGACAGCCCGAAGGCGATGCAGAACAGCAGCACCGGCATGTTGGCCACCAGCGTCCCGCTCGGCGTCGTCCCGAGCGCACCCAGGTGACCGTCCTGGAAGATCCACACCAGCGCGCCGAACGCCGCCGTCAGCGACAGGAAGTTGCAGGCCAGCGCCTTGGCCGGCAGCAGAACGCTGCCGGTGAGCAGGAACAGCAACACGAAGGTGATCGCCGCCATCAACCCGAGAACCAGCGGAAGCCGGTCGGTCACGGCGTCGACGCTGTCGCGGTTGACCTGTGCGACCCCGCCCATCTCGACGGATCGGCCGCCGGGTCCGGGCACCTCGTGCAGCCGTTTGAGCTGGGTGTCGTTCGCCGTGGAAAACAGCGGCGCCGTGCTGCTGACGGTCAGGAAGGCGCTGCCGTCGTGCAACCCGGTGGCCCCGGCCGGCGGTCCCACCCGGTTGCCGGCCGCGAAGGTGCCGCCGGGCGCCGCCACCGCTGACACGTCGGCAACCCGCGACAGATCGGCGGCGTAGTTGTCGAAGTCCGCCGGGCCCAGGCCGGTGGCGTCGGGGATGACGATGGGCACCGATGTCGCCGAGTCGCGCGCGAAATCGTTGCGCAGCTGGTCGCCCACCTGATGTGCCGACGCCGACCGCGGCAGCACCCGGTCGTCGGGGAAGCCCCACGTGACGCGCAGGAACGGATACCCGAGCAGCAACAGCAGCGCGACGACGGTCAGGCCGATCGGCGCCCAGCGGCGCATCACGAACTTGGTCGACCGATACCAGAACAGCTGCTCGACGGGTTTGTGCAGCGGCTCGGGACGGCCCAGCATCCGACGCCCCAGCCGGCGGACGTTCAGGGCGTCCAGCCTGGGGCCCAGCAGCACGATCGCGGCCGGGGTGATCACGATCGAGGCGGTCGCGACGAAGGCGACGGTCGCGACGCCGGCGTAGGCGAACGACTTGAGGAAGTACATGGGGAAGGCCACGGTCGCCGACATCGACAACGCCACGGTGATCGCGGAGAACAGCACGGTTCGCCCGGAGGTGGCCATGGTCCGGACGAGCGCTTCGTCGCGGTCGTGGCCCTCGGCCAACTCGTCGCGGTAGCGGCTGACGATCAGCAGGGTGTAGTCGATGGCCAGCGCCAGGCCCAGGGCGGTGCTCAGGTTGAGGGCGAAGATCGAGACCTCGGTGGTGAAGGTGATGAGGCGCAACACCGTCATCGACCCGACGACGGCCAGCGCCCCCAGCGCCATCGGCAGCGCCGCGGCCAGCAGGCCGCCGAACACCCAGATGAGCACCAGGAAACTCAGCGGCAGCGCAATCATCTCCATGACCAGCAGGTCGGCCTGGTTCTGGGTGTTGATCTGCGCGTACTGCATCGCCGCGCCGCCCGCCCGGACGGTGACGCCGTCGCGGTCGTGGATGAATTGGTCCGCCAACGTCTGCGCGTTGCTCTGGGCGTAGTTCTCGCCGCCCTTGAGGTTCACCACGACGAGCCCGGACTTGCCGTCGCGGCTCACCAGGTCGGCCGAGGCCTGGGGCGGTGCGGTCCACGGCGACGAGACGTTGTAAACCAGCGGGGACTTCTGCAATTGGTCGACGAGGTCGGCGCCCACCTTGCGGGCCTGCTCGCTGTTGGTGCCGCCCGGGGCCGTCACCAGGATCAGCACCTGCTGGCCGCTCTGCCCGAACTTTTCGCTCAGCACGCTGATGGCGCGCGCCGACTCGGAGTCCGGGTCCTGGAAGCCGCCCGGCGACAGGCTCTTGGCGACCGGGACGCCGAAGATGGCGGCGGCGATGAAAACCAGCACACCGGTCGCGATGATGCGGCGCGGCGCCCTGATGGCGACTCGGGCGATTCTTTGCAGCATGTCGTGCCCTTCCGCTGCCGGTGCCCCATTGCGCCTGGCCGCTGGCTTTTCCCGCGACAACCTAGCAAACGCTAATTTCCACGCGTCAAACAGCGTTCCCCTTAAGCACGCAGTCGGGTGCCTGAAGAGTTCAACGCCAGAGTTTTAAACCGCGCCGACGGTAAGAGTCCGGCCAGAAAAATGTGCCGTAATTAAGCAGCTCAGGGCCTAAATCGCTGCGCGGGCGCCGGTCAACCTACTTGCCGGTAAATTGCCAAGATTTTCCGAATCGTGACTCAAAGATTCCTTAATGGTGGCCCATACGCTCAGTGTCATGTGGATCGACGACACAAGTGCCGACGTCATCAAAGTTGACTTCGAAGCCCTCTACCACGGCGACGTGCTGGTGGAAGGCGAGACCTCCGAGCAGTTCGACGAACTGCAAGCGGCGAGCTGAGGCAGACCATGAGCATGCTCGCACGGCTGTTGATGGCCGAACCCAACGTCAGTCGGTGGTTCCGTAAGTAACCATCATTCCTGGATTTCACGAAAGCCTCCCGCGGATGCGGGGGGCTTTCGTGTTGTCCGTGCGTATTGTCCTTGCGGCTCAGCGAGGCGCCATGCGAATGGCGCCATCCAAGCGGATGACCTCGCCGTTGAGCATCGGGTTCTCGACGATGTGAACGGCCAGGGCGCCGTACTCGTCGGGGTCACCCAGCCGGGCGGGATGCGGCACCTGCTTGCCCAGCGAGGCCTGCGCCTCCTCGGGCAGCGAACCCAGCAGCGGCGTCTTGAACAGGCCCGGCGCGATGGTCACCACGCGGATGAGCTCGCGCGACAGGTCGCGCGCGATCGGCAGGGTCATGCCGACGACGCCGCCCTTGGACGCCGAGTAGGCGGCCTGGCCGATCTGGCCCTCGAACGCGGCGACCGAGGCGGTGTTGATGATGACGCCGCGCTCCTCTCCGACCGGCTCGGTTTTGGCGATGCGCTCGGCGGCCAGCCGCAGCACGTTGAACGTGCCGATCAGGTTGACCCCGATGACCTTCTTGAAGCCGTCCAGCGGGAACGGGCCGTCCTTGGACAGCGTCTTGATGGCGTTGCCGATGCCGGCGCAGTTGACGTTGATGCGCAGCGTGCCCATCGACTCCGCGGCGTCCAGCGCCTTGCCGACGGCGGCCTCGTCGGTCACATCGGCCTCGACGAAGCGGGCGCGATCGCCCAGCTCGCGGACCGCGTCTTCGCCGCGCAGGTCGATGACCACCACCTGGGCACCGCGGTCGAGCAGTCGCTTGGTGGTGGCCAGGCCCAGGCCTGACGCTCCCCCGGTGACGACGGCAACGGCGTCTTTGATCTCCATCCGAGTCCTTCCTGATCCGTTTGAGTCCAGCCAACTGGTTGGTTGGGACTATACCCAGTCCCCGAGCACCGCTTCGGCGTCGGCCACCGGCGCCGCGGGACGCGGCGTCTCCGGTGCGGTGCGGGAGAACCGCGGCGCCGGCAGCGGCTGCAGGCCGCCGTCGACCTCGTAGAAAGTGTTCCGCTCGGTGATGTGCGGCTCGGTCTGCACCTCGCCGAACGCCAGGATCGGCGTCACGCAGGCGTCGGAGTCGGCGAACACCTTGGCCCAGTGGTCGCGGTCCTGGCTGCCGAACTTCTCGGTCAGCACCGCCCGCAGTTCGGGCCAGCGGCTGACGTCGTTCTGGCCGGGCAGGTCGGCGCCGTCCAGGCCGAGTCCGGCCAGCATGGCGGCGTAGAACTGCGGTTCGATGGCGCCGACCGCGACGTAGCGGCCGTCGGCGCATTCGTAGGTGTCGTAGTAGGGGGCGCCGCCGTCGAGCAGGTTGGTGCCGCGGGCGTCGGTCCACATGCCCGAGGCGCGCATCTGCCACATCATCTGGATCAGCACGCTGGAGCCGTCCACCATCGCGGCGTCGACGACCTGCCCCTTGCCGGACGTCTGGCGCTCCCACAGCGCGGACAGGATGCCGAGCAGCAGGAACATCGAACCGCCGCCGAAGTCACCGACCAGGTTCAGCGGCGGGACCGGCCGCTCGTTCGCCCGGCCGATGGAGTGCAGGATGCCATTCAGCGAGATGTAGTTGATGTCGTGACCCGCCTGCTGGCTGCGCGGGCCGGTCTGGCCCCAACCGGTCATCCGGGCGTAGACCAGCCGGTCGTTGACCTTGGCGCAGTCCTCGGGGCCCAGTCCGAGCCGCTCGGTGACGCCGGGACGGTAGCCCTCGATCAGCACGTCGGCCTTGGCGATCAGCTTGAGGACGAGGCCTCGGCCTTCGTCGGACTTCAGGTCGGCTGTCACCACCCGCCGGTTGCGCATCATGGCGTCCTTGGCGACGCCGCCGGGACCCGAGGACGGGCGATCGATACGCACCACGTCCGCGCCCAGATCCCCCAGGATCATCGCCGCGTGCGGGCCGGGGCCGATACCGGCCAGCTCGACAACTCGCAGTCCCTTCAATGGTCCAGCCACGATGCACCGACCTTTCGTCTGCTCTGACGCCGTTGACCGTTCGCAACCAAACAACCGGTCGTTCGACATCTTCGCAGCCGCGCCGGACGGCCGCGCAGCCCGGTCACTTATGGTGAGCCCATGCCTTCATCCGCGATCGCCGCCCTCCCCCAAGTCGCAGGCCTGGACGTCACGCTGTCCGACGGCGTGTTGTCGGTGACCATCAACCGGCCCGACAGCCTGAACTCGCTGACCATTCCGGTGATCACCGGAATCGCGGACGCGATGGAGTACGCCGCGACCGACCCCGAGGTGAAGGTGGTGCGGCTCGGCGGCGCCGGACGCGGCTTCAGCTCCGGTGCGGGCATCAGCGCCGACGACGTCTCCGACGGCGGCGGCGTCCCGCCCGACGAGATCATCCTCGAGATCAACCGGCTGGTGCGCGCGATCACCGCGCTGCCGCACCCGGTGGTCGCCGTCGTTCAGGGCCCCGCGGCCGGCGTCGGTGTCTCCATCGCCCTGGCCTGTGACGTCGTATTGGCTTCGGAGAGCGCATTTTTCATGCTCGCCTTCACCAAGATCGGATTGATGCCCGACGGCGGCGCGTCGGCGTTGGTGGCGGCCGCGGTCGGCCGGATCCGGGCCATGCAGATGGCGCTGCTTCCGGAACGGCTGACCGCCGCCGAGGCGTTGTCGTGGGGCCTGGTCACCGCGGTCTATCCGGCCGCCGATTTCGACGCCGAGGTGGACAAGGTGATCGCGCGATTGCTGGGCGGTCCGGCGGTGGCCTTCGCCCAGACCAAGCTGGCGATCAACGCGGCCACGCTGACCGAGTTGGACCCGGCCCTGCAGCGCGAGTTCGACGGACAGTCGGTGCTGCTGAAGTCCCCCGACTTCGTCGAGGGCGCAACGGCGTTCCAGCAGCGGCGCGCCGCAAACTTCACCGACCGCTGAAAGTCGTTGCGGTGATCGGCCGCAACGCTTAATCCCGCTGGGATGCGGTAATCCTCCTCGTCAGACCAACTGACGAACGGCGGAGGACCTATGCCCGAACAGGTGCGGTGCCTGGTAACCGGAGCGACCGGCTACATCGGCGGGCGCCTGCTGCCCCGGCTGCTCGACGAGGGCCATCGCGTTCGGGCGCTGGCGCGCAACCCCGACAAGCTCGCGCAGGTGCCGTGGCGGCAACAGGCGGAGGTGGCGCGCGGCGACCTCGGGGACGTCGATTCGCTGATCGCCGCGTTCGACGGCATCGACGTGGTGTACTACCTCGTCCACTCGATGGGCGCCTCGAAGGATTTCGCCGCCGAGGAAATCCGCGCCGCCCGCAACGTCGTGACGGCCGCTCGGCGCGCCGGCGTGCGCCGGGTCGTGTACCTGAGTGGGCTGCATCCCGAAAATCGGGATCTCTCACCGCATCTCGCGTCGCGCAAGGCGGTCGGGGACGCGCTGATCGATTCCGGCATCGAGACGATCGTGTTGCAGGCCGGGGTGGTCGTCGGCTCGGGTTCGGCGTCGTTCGAAATGATCCGGCACCTCACCGATCGGTTGCCGGTCATGACCACGCCGAAATGGGTGCACAACAAGATTCAGCCGATCGCGGTGCGCGACGTGCTCCATTACCTCGCCGCCGCCGCAGCCGCGCCGGTGCCGGAGTCGCGCAGCTGGGACATCGGGGGGCCCGACGTGCTGGAATACGGCGACATGATGCGGGTTTATGCCGACGTGGCAGGCCTGGGCCGGCGCTATCTGATCGTGCTGCCGTTCTTGACCCCGACGATCGCCAGCCTGTGGGTCGGGGCCGTCACGCCGATCCCCTCGGGCCTGGCGCGCCCGCTCATCGAATCGCTGGAATGCGATGCGGTGCTGCGTAATTCGGACATCGACGGCATCATCGAGCCGCCACCGGGCGGGCTGACCGGCTACCGGCGGGCCGTCGAACTTGCGCTCGCGCGCTCGGCTCGTGGTGTCCCCGAACCCACGTGGTCCTCGCTGCGGTCCGAACCGGCCGAGGCGCTGCCCACAGACCCGGACTGGGCCGGCGAGATCGTCTACACCGATGTGCGCACCGCTGCGACCGGCGCCGAACCCGCGAACGTCTGGAAGGCGGCGGAGGACGTTGTGAACTCACGGGCGAACGGATGGACGGTCGAGGAGCGTGCGGCGGGGAGGCTGTTGCGGCTGCGCTCCACCAGGCGGGCGCCGGGACGGGAGTGGCTCGAGATAGCGGTCGCCGGCCAGAACGGTCGCGGCACCCGCTATACCCAGCGGTCCACCTTCCTGCCGAGGGGCATCCCTGGGCGCGTGTACTGGTTCTTGTTCCGGCCGGTGCGCACCGCAGCAATGCGGGCGCTGGCCCGCGAGGTCATCGGTTCGGCGCGATAGCCGGCGTCAGACGCCGAACATCGGGGGCAGCGCGAGAACCATGATCAGCCCCCACACCAGGTGAGTGAGCACCGGCGCCAGGACGCCGCCTGTCGCTCGGCGCTCCACCGCGCACACCGTCCCCAGGATGATCGCTGCGAAGCCGAGCATCGGGTTGCCACTGGCCAGCGTGGCGCAGGTATAGAGCACGGTCGAAATCACGAGCGGGTGGTAGCGGCCGAGCGCGGTGTAAAGCGCGCCGCGGAAAAACAACTCTTCGGCGACGCCGTTGATCAGCGTGATCGCCACGATCGCCGGATACCAGCCGTGGTGGGCGTAGAGCAGGACGCGGGTAATCAACTCCGCCACCGGCGTGATCTGCCGGGCGATCAGTCCGCCCACGACAAATGCGGCGCCCAGCAACAGGCCGACGCCGGTGCCGGTGATCACCGGCCGCTGGTTGCGGCCCCGCCAGCAGATGCCGCCCAGGTGCAGCGGACCGGAGATCAGCGCCCCGGCGGTCCACACCCCCGCCAGCGCCAGGGTCAGCCAGTAGAAGCTGGACTCCCCCGGATGGCGCCGCAGCGAATACCCGAGCACCACGGCGCCGATCACCAGTGTGATCGCGACGACGAGGCGCCGGCGGCGCACGATCGCAGGCGATTCATTATGCGGCACAGCAACATTGGTGATCGCACGGCGCAACTCGGAGATGACGCCGGTGTGGTGGGGACTACTGGTCGACTGGGTCATGCTGGACGCACCTTCGGGGTCAGGGCGATCAGGATGTCGAGGCCGGTACGTACCGCTCCGGCCACCGGTCCGGGGACCCTGTTCACCAGCCCCAGGGTCGGCCGCACGATGGAGGGGGTGACCCGGCGCGCGAGTCGGCGGATGCGCAGCGCGTCGCCACCGGCCCAGACGGGATCGGTGTTGGCGAGGTGGTGCGGATCGGCCAGGGCGTTGACGGGACGCGGCCGGTGCGTGGACCGGCCGGCCAAGGCCAGGGCAATGGACTCGTCGATGCCGAGCAGGCCGCCGGGCGGATCGGGAACCCGATCCCGCAGGCCGCTGGCCGATGCCACCATCGGGTGGTCCAGCGATTCGACCAGATCGCCCGCCAGCCCCGGCGGCACCGGCAGCGCGACGCCGGTGATCAACGAGGCCAGCGAGGTGTCGACCCTGCCCACCGGCAGGCCGGTGTGCCAGCGGCCGGAGGCGCGCGCATACGCCTTGAGCAGGTCCCGGTAGGTCGTGGTGTCCGGGCCGGCGATGTCGTACGCCCCGGCGGGCACCAGATCGCGATCGGCCGCGGCGACGAGATAGTGCAGGACATCGCGGATGGAGATGGGGTCGATCGGGTTGTCCATCCAGCACGGGATCGGGATCAGCGGGAAACGGTCGCCGACGTAGCGCATCATCTCGAACGACGTCGATCCGGCGCCGATGATGATCGCCGCGCCCAGCCACACCAGTTCGGGGCCGTCCGGGATGGTCAGCGCCTCGGCCACCTCGGCCCGGCTGGTCAGGTGCTCGGACAGGTCTTCTTCGGCGGGCACGAACCCGCCCAGGTAGACGATGCGAGGCACTCCGGCGTCGCGGGCCGCCGCCGCGAAGTTCGCCGCCGCGGTCTTGTCGGCGTCGCGAAAACCGGGCTGGCCGATCGCGTGCACCAGGTAATAGGCCACGTCAACGGGCCCGCAACCGGCGAAGGCGGCGGCGAGCGACGCGGGGTCGGCGGCATCCAGTCGCACCGCCGTGACGTCGTCGAACCAGCCGAAACGCTTGAGGCGCGCCGGGTTTCGCGTCGCCGCCGCCACCTGGTGCTGATCGGCCACCAGCGCGGTGACCAGCCGTGATCCCACATAACCGGTGGCACCGGTGACCAGAGCCCGCATACCCCGACCCTAGCGGCCGGGCCGCGCGGCGGGCATTTGAACCGGCGGCGCGGCGGCACCGTCATCCCTGCATGGACTACGGGGGAAATCGTGATCTCGCCGGCTCGACGGGCATTGCGCTGAAAAATCCGTCCATCGCCGGAGTCGCGGTGAAGTTTCCACCCAATCGCTATACCCAAAGCGAAGCCATTCGCGCGCTGACGGACATCGCCGGTCCGGACTTTCAGCGTTTCGCGCGCAGCAGCGGGGTCGAGTTCCGCAACACCGCGTTGCGGCTGCCCCGCTACCGCGAGCTGAGCGGATTCACCGAGGCCAACGACGCCTATCTCGAGGTCGCGCTGGAGCTGGGCGAGCAGGCCCTGCTGGCCGCCCTGGACCAGGCCAGGGTCAAACCGGCGGAGCTCGACATCGTGTTTTCGACGACGGTCACCGGGCTGGCCGTGCCGACGCTGGAGGCGCGGCTCGCGACGCGGCTAGGGCTGCGGCCGGACGTCAAACGCGTCCCGCTGTTCGGGCTGGGCTGTGTGGCCGGCGCCGCCGGCGTGGCCCGCATGAACGACTACCTGCGCGCGTTCCCCGACCAGACGGCCGCGCTGCTCGCGGTGGAACTGTGCTCGCTGACCGTTCAGCGCGATGACAAGTCGGTCGCCAATCTCGTGGCCACCAGCCTTTTCGGCGACGGGGCGGCCGCGGTGGTCACCGAGGGTGCCCACCGGGCGGGCCGGGAACACACCGGCCCCCGGGTGCTGGCGACGCGCAGCCGCATCTACCCGGACACCGAAGAGGTCATGGGCTGGAACATCGGCGGTGACGGCTTCCGGATCGTGTTGTCCGCCGACGTGGCCACCATCGCGCACCAATACTTGGGCGACGACGTCCGCGATTTCCTGGCCGACCACGGCCTGTCGCCGCGCGATGTGGCGACCTGGGTATGCCATCCGGGCGGACCGCGGGTGATCGAGACCGTCGAGAGCGTCCTGGGCCTCCCGGCGGACGCGCTCGACCACACGCGAAACTCATTGCGAGAGAATGGAAATCTGTCGTCGGTCTCGGTGCTCGACGTGCTCGCGGCCCACATGGCCGATCCGCCGCCGACGGGGTCGATCGGGCTGATGATCGCGATGGGCCCGGCATTCTGTTCCGAGCTGGTGCTGCTGGCCTGGTAGAGCTGGTAAAGACTGTAACCATGTATTACCTGCTGGTGCTGGCGGTCGGCCTCGAACGCGTCGCGGAGCTGGTGGTGTCCACCCGCAACGCACGTTGGTCGTTTACCAAGGGCGCCACGGAGTTTGGCCGATCGCACTACCCGGTGATGGTGATCATCCACACCGGGCTACTGGTCGGCTGCCTCGTCGAACCGTGGGCGCTGCACCGGCCGTTCATCGCATGGCTGGGCTGGCCGATGCTGGCGGTGGTGGCGGCCAGCCAGGCGTTGCGGTGGTGGTGCATCACCACGCTGGGGCGGCGGTGGAACACCCGGGTGATCGTTCTGCCGCAGGCGCCGTTGGTGCGCCAGGGTCCCTACCGCTGGCTGCACCATCCGAACTATGTTGCAGTGGTGGCTGAGGGGGTGGCATTGCCGCTGGTGCATACGGCGTGGCTGACCGCGATCATCTTCACGCTGACCAACGCCGCGCTGCTCAGGGTGCGGCTGCGGGTGGAGAACTCCGCGTTGGGTTACACGTGAGCGACCACGCCGGCGACGATGCTTCAGCGATGCGATGAGGAGGAGCGGCGCTCATGGCCTACGACGCGGACCTGTTGATCGTCGGTGGCGGCCCGGGCGGGCTGGCCACGGCGTTACACGCTCGCCGCCAAGGGCTTTCGGTGATCGTGGCCGAGCCGCGCGACGGCCCCATCGACAAGGCCTGCGGCGAGGGATTGATGCCCGGCGGGCTGGCCGAACTGACCTCGCTGGGCGTGGATCCCGTCGGCATCCCGTTCCACGGGATCGCTTACCTGAGTGAAGGACGGCGGGCCCAGGCGCACTTTCGCAGCGGGCCGGGGCGCGGCGTGCGGCGCACCACGTTGCACGCGGCGCTGGCCGCGCGGGCCAAAGAAGAAGACACCGACTGGATCCGCACGCGGGTGACCAGTGTCGCGCAGGACGCGCACGGCGTCTCGGCCGCCGGGGTGCGCGCGCGATGGTTGGTGGCGGCCGATGGACTGCATTCGCAGGTCCGGCGCGCGGTCGGAATCGCGGCGACGGCGGGGACGCCGCGGCGCTACGGCGTGCGGTGGCACTACCGGGTGCCGGCGTGGTCGGACGTCGTCGAGGTGTATTGGTCGCGCTGGGGCGAGGCGTACGTGACGCCGGTCGAGCCGGACCTGGTCGGAGTGGCGATCCTGTCGCGTGGCCGGCCCGACCTGGCCTGGTTCCCGCGGCTGGCCCGCCGGCTGCAGGGCGCCGCCCCGGGGCAGCACCGCGGCTGCGGCCCGCTGCGGCAGGTGGTCTCGCGCCGGGTCGCGGGGCGCGTGCTGCTGGTAGGCGACGCGGCCGGCTACGAGGACGCGCTCACCGGCGAGGGCATCAGCCTGGCGTTCAAACAGTCCGCCGCGGCCGTCGACGCCATCGTCAACGAGGCGCCCGCGTCATACGAGCAGGCCTGGCACCGGATCACCCGCGATTACCGGCTGCTCACCCGCGGGCTGGTGCTGGCCAGCACGCCGCGGGCGGTGCGTCGGGCGATCGTGCCGGCCGGCCAGCTGTTGCCCTCCGCGTTCCGCTTCGGGGTCAACATCCTGGCGAGTTAGCGCGCCTTCCAGACCGGCTCCCGCTTCTCGGCGAACGCCAGCGGTCCTTCCTTGGCGTCCTCGGATCGGAGCAGGGCCTTCATCTCGCGGACCGTGCGCTCCCAACCCGGTTCGTCACCGACGACGACCCCGTCGTCGACACCGTAGGCGATCCGCTTGCTGGCCTGCACCGACAGCGGCGCGTTCACGGTGATCCGCGCGGCCAGCGCGAGCGCGGCGTCCAGCACCGAGCCCTGGGGGACGACCTCGTTGATCAGACCCCACTCGCAGGCGGCGGCCGCGGTGAGCGGTTCGCCAGTCAACAGCAGCTGCATCCCCACCTTGCGGGGCAGCTGCTCGGCGATGCGGAACACGCCACCGGCGGCGGCGATCAGCCCCCGCTTGACCTCGGGCAGGCCGAACTGCGCCCGCTCGTCGGCCACCACCAGGTCACTGGCCAGCGCCAGCTCGGTGCCACCGCCCAGGGCGGTCCCGTTGACCGCCGCGATCGTGGGCTTGTCGATGAAGTGGTGGACGTATCCGGCGAAGCCCCACTCGGGATGGTCGGGGTGATAGAGGTTCTCCCGCCGGGCGATCGCCTTGAGGTCGGCCCCGGCGCAGAACGACTTGTCACCCGCGCCGGTGACCACCACCGCGCGCACCTCGGGGTCGTGCTGCGCCTCTTCGAGCGCATCCCCGAGGCCGATGCTGACGGCGGCGTTCACCGCGTTGCGGGCTTCCGGCCGGTTGATGGTTATCACCATCACGTTGCCCCGGCGTTCGGCCAGGGCCCCCGGCTCCTGGGTCACAACAGTTCCACGATGGTGGCGTTGGCCTGGCCGCCGCCCTCGCACATGGTCTGCAGGCCGTACTGAATTCCCTTGTCCCGCATGTGGTACAGCAGGGTGGTCATGATCCGGGCACCGGATCCGCCCAGCGGGTGGCCCAGCGCGATGGCGCCGCCGTTGGGGTTGAGCTTCTTTTCGTCGGCGCCGATGTCCTTGAGCCAGGCCAGCGGAACCGGCGCAAACGCCTCGTTGACCTCGTAGGCGCCGATGTCGCCGATGGACAACCCGGAGCGCTTCAGCACCTTCTGGGTCGCCGGGATGGGCGCGGTCAGCATGATCACCGGGTCCGCGCCGGCCAGGGCCGCCGTGTGCACCTTGGCGATCGGCTTGAGCCCGAGCTCCTTGGCCTTCTCGGCGGACATGAACAGGATCGCCGCCGAGCCGTCGGAGATCTGCGACGAGTTGCCGGCGTGAATCACGCCGTCTTCCTTGAACGCCGGCTTCAGCGAGGCCATCTTCTCCATCGGGGTGCCGCGGCGGATGCCTTCGTCCTTGAGCACCACGTTGCCGTCCTGATCCTTGATGCCCACGATCTGGTCGTCGAAGGCGCCGGCATCCTGTGCGGCAGCGGCCTTTTCGTGCGAGTCGAGGGAGAACTGGTCGAGCGCGGTGCGGTCGAACCCCCACTGCTCGGCGATCATCTCCGCGCCGATGCCCTGGTTCGGGATCTGGCCCTCGTACCGGTCCAGGAAGGCCTGCGGGTACGGGCGGCCGCCGTTGGCCAGCGATGCGCCCATCGGGGTCCGCGACATCGACTCGACGCCACCGGCGACCACGACGTCGTAGTGCCCGGCGATGACGCCGGCGGCGGCGAAGTGGATGGACTGCTGGCTGGAGCCGCACTGCCGGTCCACGGTCACGCCCGGGACGGTCTCGGGCCAGCCGGCGGTCAGCAGCGCGGTGCGGCCGATGTCGAGGGCCTGCTCCCCGGCCTGCATGACACAGCCCCAGATGACGTCGTCGACCAGGCCCGGGTCGACGCCGGCCTTGTCGACCAGGCCGTTGAGCACCTGAGCGGACAGATCCGCCGGGTGCACCCCGGACAATCCGCCGTTGCGCTTGCCGATCGGTGAACGCACTGCCTCGACGATGACGGCTTCAGCCATGGTCTTGTCTCCTTTGACACGTGGACTTCGAAAAGAGTGGAGTCTTGCGTTGATTGTCAACCAAGGGGTTGGGCGGGTGAAGCCCGGGGTGGTCGTGGGCATGGAAGCCGGCGCTCAGCGCCGCCGGGTGAACCAGAATTTTGCTCTCATCGCTCGAGGCGCACGGCAATAATGGTCGAGTGCAGCGGCTCAACGGTATGGACGCGATGCTGTTGTACAGCGAGACGCCGAGCCTGCACACGCACACCTTGAAGGTGGCGATCATCGACGCCGCCGACTACGACGGGGAGTTCACCTTCGACCTTTTTCGGCGTGCGCTACGCCGGCGGTTGCATCGGCTGGAGCCGCTTGTACGGCGGCAATGCCATCGGAAAGCCCTGCCGCAGCGTGTATTTCGCAGAACGCGTTGGCCATGGCGTCGGTGAGTTCATGGGTGTCGCCGAGTCGGCCCAACCATCCCGACATCGGCCCGACGAACATTCCGTGGTGTCCGAGCGTGTACAGCGGGCGCTGGTAGCCGAACCTGCGGTAGAAGGCCGCGGCGAAGATCAGCACGTCCGGCGTGAGCATGCCGCCCGAGTGGTTGCCGACGATCAGGGCACCACCGCCGGACGGCAACGATTCCAGCCCGCGCACGTCGAAGCGAAACCGGGCCCGTGCCAACGGTTCTGCCGCGCCCACCAACCGCTCGGTGAAGCCGGGGCCCCACTCGCCGACGTCGCGGTCGCTCACGAAATCGGGGTGAATTCGAGGTGCAACTGGCTCAGACCCCGCATCTGCCACGTCGGGTCGTAGATGTAGCGGCGGGCGTCCGGCGGCCCGTGCTCGGCCTCTGTGATGGCGATGTCCGCCATCCGGTCGAGTATGCGGTTCAGCGAGATTCGCCCCTCCGCGCGGGCCAACGGCGCGCCCGGACAGGAGTGATTGCCGCGGCCGAAGGCCACATGCTCGCGCACGTTCGGCCGGTCGATGCGGAACTCGTCGGGCCGCTCGAACTTGCGGGCATCCCGGTTGCTCGCGCCGGGCAGCAGCATCACCGTGCTGCCCGCCGGGATCTCGGTGTCACCGATCGTGGTCGTCGTGCGGGCCATCCGAAAATGGCACTTGACCGGACTTTCCATGCGCAGCGTCTCTTCGACGAAATTCGGTATCCGGCTGCGGTCTTCGCGGAGCAGCTTCTGCAACTCCGGCCTCTCGGCGAGCGTGCGGACCCCGAAGCTGAGCAGCTTGGTCGTGGTTTCCTGGCCGGCCGCGAACAGGAACGTTGCCAGCCGGACCACGTCGATGACTTCGGGAGTCGAGCCGTCGGGATACTTCGCCTGGGCCAGCTCGGTCAACACGTCTTCGCGTGGCTGCCGGCGGCGTTCGGTGATGTGGGTGGTGAACTTATCGTCGAGGTATTCCAGCGGATTGTGTGCGCGCGTCACCGAGTCGTCCTCGACCCCGCCGGAGAACTTGCCCGAGAACACATCCCGAAACTCTTCGTGATCCTCGACGGGAACTCCAAGCAGGTCGGCGATCACCAACCCGGAGAACGGCCGCGCATAGTCGTCGAGGAATTCACAACTCCCGCGGGACAAGAACTCGTCGAGCTGCTGATCGGCGAGCCGCCACATGAAGTCTTCATTTTCCTTGAGCCGCTTGGGCGTCAGCAGGCGGCTGAGCAGACCTCGCGTCCGGGCATGCTCGGGTGGATCCTGAGTCACGATGTGTTCGCTCATCGGGATCTGCGAACGATGTTGCTCGATCAGGCTGCCGATATCGTCACCCTCGGGCTCGAACGGCAACCCCGAAAACGGGCCGGCGACCGAGACACACGACGAGAACGCTGGATCCTTGTAGACGGCGAGCGCCTCGGAGTGCCCCGTTACCGCCATGACGCCCTGATCGGGTCGCGGCAGCACCGGGCAGCGCGCCCGGAGATGATCGAAATACGGGTACGGGTCCGGAATCAGGGACACGTCCGTGAAGAAATCAACCGATTCAAATTCGCTCAACAGGACTCCTAGGCATCCACGTAACCGCCCCCACCAACGCCAGCCCGGGCGACGTAACCTCTCCCGCCAATCTAGGACTGAACAAATATTAGGTCAAGTTGATGGCCCGGCCGGTTGAGCACTCCGGCACCGGGCCCGGTTCGTGAGGGGAATCAAACGGCGCGTGGTGGCCGGCCCCCAGCGATGGGAGAGCACCTTCATCGGGCGCGCCGAAATCGTGGGCTCCTCGGTGCAAGGAGTCAAAGTCGGCGGTGAGATTTCGTGTGGGGCATCGTCTGCACACTCAAACGGCCGCTGCCGCCGGTCCACAGCGAGATTGCCGCCACGGTCGCGATCAAGCCCGAAAACCGCGACCCTGACGGCAATCTCGCCGAAGGGTGATTCCTAGCCGGCGGGGTAGGCGACCGACTTGATCTCGGTGTACTGGTCGAATCCGGCGATACCGTTCTGGCGTCCCACGCCGCTCTCCTTGTAGCCGCCGAACGGTGTGTCGGCACCGTACGGGGCGCCGCCGTTGACGCCCATGAAGCCGGCCTTGATCCGGCGGGTCACCGACAGCGCACGCTCGAGCGAACCCGCAAACACGTTGCCCGCCAACCCGTACACGCTGTCGTTGGCGATCCGGATCGCGTCCTCCTCGTCGTCGAACGGGATGACCGAGAGCACCGGGCCGAAGATCTCCTCCTGCGCGATGGTCATCTTGTTGTCGACGTTGGTGAAAAGCGTTGGGCGGATGAAGTATCCCTTGTCGAAACCGGTTTCCGCACCGGGACCGCCGACCAGCGCCGTGGCGCCCTCTTCGACGCCCTTCTTGATGTAGTCCGTCACGCGGTCGAACTGTCGTTGCGAGATCACCGGTCCACACAGCGTCGCGGGGTCCTGCGGGTCGCCGCACGTGACGTTCTCGTAGATGTTCTTCAGGATCTCGACGCCCTCGTCATAGCGTGACCGCGGCAGCAGCAACCGGGTCGGGTTCGCACAACCCTGACCGGCGTGCATGCACGGCGCGATGCCGACCATGCACGCCGTGCCGAAGTCGGCGTCCTCCAACACGATGGTCGCCGACTTGCCGCCGAGTTCGAGGAACAGCCGCTTCATGGTCGCGGCGCCCTTCTCCATGATCCGCTTGCCGACCACTGTCGATCCGGTGAACGAGATCAGGTCGACCTTCGGCGACAGCGTCAGCTCCTCGCCCACGAAGTGATCCGACGCGGTGACGACGTTGACGACGCCCGCGGGGATATCGGTCTTCTCGGCGATCAGGCGGCCGAGCCGGTTCGCGTTGAACGGGGTGTTGGGCGCCGGCTTGAGCACCACGGTGTTGCCGGTGCCCAGCGCCTGGCCGAGCTTGTTGAGGGTGACCTCGAACGGGAAGTTCCACGGCACGATCGCGCCGACCACGCCCACCGGTTCCCGCCACACCTTGCGGGTGGTCAGCGTGCCGGTCAGGCTGATCACCTTGTCGCCCAGGTCGGTTTCCCACGCGTACTCGTCGATCAGGCGTGCGGGGTACTTCAGCCCGTCTTCCAGCGGGGCGTCCAGCTGGGGTCCGAACGTGATGGCCCGGGGAGAGCCGACCTCGAGGATGAGCTCCTCGCGCAGCTCGTCGATCTCGGACTCGATCGCCTCGTGCAGCTGCAGCAGGCAGCGCTTGCGCAGCTCCTTGTTGGTCGACCAGTCGGTCTCGTCGAAGGCGCGCCGGGCGGCGTCGATGGCCCGGTGCATGTCCTCCTTCGACGCGTCCGAAACCTCGCCCAGGGACTCCTCGGTCGCCGGGTTGATGTTGGTGAAGGTGCCGGCCTGGCCCTCGACGAGCTTGCCGTCGATCATCATTTTCGGCTCGAAGCGGACCTTTACAGCCTCAGTCATATCTGTCACTCTCTTCTGACTCGTTAGAGGGGCGTCCCGCAGAGCGCTGGTTACCCTACGGGGAGCCTTACTGGAAACTAGCCGATTGGCAAGTGGAGCCTCGGACGGGGCCGGTTATTGGGGGTCGAACAGCACCGGGACCGACGTCGGCGACCGGAAGACCTGGCCGCGAATGTGCGGGTCATCGCCCCCGGGGTCCAGCCGCAGGTTCGGCAGCCGGTCGAGCAGAAGGTTGATGGCCGTGCGCATCTCGAGCCGCGCCAGGTGCATGCCCAGGCAGACGTGCACGCCGTGCCCCCAGCCCAGGTGGCCCTTGGGCGAGCGGAAGATGTCGAACGAGTCCGGTTCGGGGTATCGGTCTTCCTGCCGGTTGGCGGCGCCCAGCATCGGCATCACGCTTGACCCGGCCGGGATCGGCACCCCGCCGAGTTCGGTGTCACGGGTGGCGACCCGGGTGATGGTCAACAGCGGCGGTTCCCACCGCACACCCTCCTCGATGGCCTGCGGCAGCAGCGAGCGGTCCGCGCGGATGGCGTCCAGTTGCTTGGGATCGGACAGCAGCGCGAGCAGCAGGTTGCCCAGCGCGCGGTAGGTGGTCTCCACCCCGGCCGGCAGCAGCAGGCGCAGAAACGAATAGATCTCTTCGTCCTCGAGCTTCTCCCCGTCGATCTCCGCCTGGGCCAGCGCGCTGATCAGATCGTCCTTGGGCTCGGCGCGGCGGGCCGCCAGGATCGGCGCGAAGTAGTCACACAGCGCGGCCGACGCGGCAAGTCCGCGTTCCGGATTCAGGATCCAGCTCAGCAGCGAGATGGACCAGCGCTGAAACTGTGGGTAGTCCTCCTCGGGCAGGCCCAGCAGCCCGGCGATGATCTGACTCGGATAGTCGAAGGTGAATTCCTTGACCAGGTCGGCCTTGCCGTTGGCGGCGAACTTGTCGATCAGGCCGTTGGCCACCCGGCCGACCAGCTCGTCCTCCCAGCGCGCCAAGGCCTTCTGCGAGAACGCCTTTGACACCAGTGACCGCAATCGACCGTGTATCGGCTCGTCCATGCCGAGCATGACGCGCTCCCCCAGGACGGGGCCGAACGCGGCGATGACGGCCGCCGAGGAGAACGTTTCGTTGTCGCGCAGCATCTGCTGCGCCTCCTCGTGCCGGTAGACGATGAAGACGGGCTTGGATTCCTCATGGGGCATCCCGGAGGTGTCCAGGCGCTGAATCGGTTCCTCGCGACGCAGCCGGGCCAGTTCGGTGTACGGGTCGCGCACGTCCCCGGAGACCGCATCGTCGAACGCGCCGAAGTCTTCCAGATCGTCGAAAAGTTGTTCCATGACTGCCCCTTAATCCCCTTGCGGTGCCGCATTTTTTTGTGACGAGAACCGACCCGCCACTGCGGCCAAACGCTGCATTACCGGCTGCGGAAGAACACGGGCGACGAAGACCATCGCCTTTTGACTTGTCGTCAACGGCCACGCACCATCGCGCATCGACCCCTGCCGGGGTATGCCCAGCACGATCCGCGACAGGTGGTGCATGCCCGATGCAGGAAGAATCCTGTTGGCCACCAACAACATCGAGGCGTCCGGGCCGATGCCCCGGCGGCGGAATGCCCCCCGGTCATCGATCGCCTTGAGCAGGCCGTCGGTGAAGCGCTCCGGCGGCCGTGCCATTTTCATCGCGAAGCGACCGCGGCTGTTCATGGTGTTGTGC
This sequence comes from Mycobacterium sp. MUNTM1, assembly GCF_054660795.1. Taxonomy (NCBI): domain Bacteria; kingdom Bacillati; phylum Actinomycetota; class Actinomycetes; order Mycobacteriales; family Mycobacteriaceae; genus Mycobacterium; species Mycobacterium sp. MUNTM1. Next base: position 19,886 of record NZ_BAAGDE010000051.1, on the reverse strand, counting down.
AACCGGGCGTACGGGCCGCCGAAGTTGCGGTCATCGGTGGTGCCGGCGTCGGTGATGATCTCGGTGTCATATGTGCCGGCCACCAGAACCGTGACACCGAGGCCGAACGGCGCGATTTCGCACGCCATCGATTCCCCCCACCGCTCCAGCGCTCCCTTGGCCGCGGAGTACGGCGCGGTGGCGGGCTGGCCCCGCACCCCGGCCGCGCTGGATACCAGGACGATCCGCCCCTGGCCCGCCGCGCGCATCGACGGCAGCAGGGCCTGGGTGAGCGTGACGGGGCCCAGGACGCTGGTGGCCAGCATGCGCTGCCACAGCGCCATGTCGGTCTCCTCCACCATTCCGGCGGCGGAGATACCCGCGTTGTGCACCAGCGCGTACGGTGCACCCACGGTTTCTTCGATCGTCTTGGCCGCCGCGGCGATCGACGCGCTGTCGGTCAGGTCGAGCTGGACGCCGATCAACCGTTCGTCGTCGACGTCGGCTCCCGCGGCATCTTGAATAGCCTTGCGCAGCAGCGGCATTCCCCGGTCGGGGGTGCGCATGGCCGCGACCACGCGCCACCCCTCCCGATACATCCGCACCGCCGAGGCGAAGCCCAGTCCGCGCGACGCGCCGGTGATGACGACCGTACGCGGCTCAGCCATGCCGGCCCACCTTATGATCCTGGACAGCACACGCGCCCTCACCGGGCGGCGGAGGATCGACGTGGGGTCGCCCGTTGGGCTCCCCGCTCGCCCAGGTTGACCAGATGCCGACCGAGTACGGGCCCTGCGCGCCCGCCTTCTCGTAATATCCTTGGGGGTCATACACTTTCGCCTCGGGATACGGCCACGGACACGCGACCGAGGTGGCGGCATGGCTGACCTTGATGGCCCAGAACCAGCCGCCGTAGGCGAAGTAGGACACGTTGATGATGACGAACATCACCAGGAACGTGCCCAGCACCGGGCGCGACGGGAACAACTTCGCTTTTGCGGCAAGCTTTTCCGCCACCGACTTACCGGTGTCGTCGCGATAGCAGAGGATCGCCGCGGGCACCATCACGAAGCACACCGAGAACGATTCCCAGATCAGCGGGAACTGGAAGGTGGTGCCGGCGAACACCGAGCCCCAGGGGATCACCTGCGAGTAGATGTACATGCCCCAGTGGATCAGGATGTTTTCCAGGAAGGCATCGAAAATGAACCCGATCACCAGCGTGATCAGCCCCAGGCTGACCAAGGGGTGTCGCGACACGTAGCTGGTGGGTCCGTACTTTGCCTGCAGCTTGCGCAGCAGCCAGACCGCCGGGAAGTAGGGGCCGAAGTAAAACATCACGTAACCGAAGACCACGAACGGTTCCACGGTCGGCGACAACGACACCAGCGGCCAGGATTCCGGCCAGTGGACGAGGTCCGGGTTGTACACCGCGAACGGGGACCAGTTCATGATCGGGTCCTGCCACACGATGAGCGTGGTGCACAGGAACATCAACATCACCGGGCTACCGGGATTGCGGCGCCAGCCCCTGACGAAGACGATCAACAGCACGATCAGCGCCACGACCGTGGCCCAGTCCAGAAACCCGATGTAGTCCAGGCCGAACGTGAACTTCACCGGCCGCGGCCGGCCCTGCACGTTCGGGTTCGCGACGCGAGGGTCGAGGGCCACACGGCAATTCGCGATGAAGAACAGCGCGAAGGCTGCCAGCGCCGCGCCGGCGATCCAACCGCCCCAGCCGCGCTTGGCTTTTCGCTGTGGGGCGGCCGGTTCCTCCTGCTCGGCAGGCGATGTGGTTTGTTCCGTGGACATCAGTCTTCCTCTCCGAAGCGATCCACCAGGTGCGAGTTGATGCCGTCGGCGTCGAGGGTGCGTGCCACCAGGTATCCGGCACCCATCCAGGCCCGGCGTGTCCATTTGCCGAACGACACGCGGGTACCGGGCGCGCCGGACGCGGCGGGCATCATCTTGACCCGCTCCAGCGCCTCTTTGACGCCCCGGGGGCTCAACGGATGCGCGTCGGTGAACGCGCGCACCAGCGTCGCGGCGACGTCGCGGTTGACCACGGTCACGCAGAACTCGGGACGACTCCCGTTGTACTTTTTCGCGTAGCTGTCGAGGAAGTCCTGGCCGATCCGGTTCGCCTCGTCGTACTGGTCGACACCGATCCAGCCCATGAACGCGTTCCACATGATCGGGTTCACCCAGGCGTTCTGCCACGCCGTCGTGGTGAAGCGCGGCGGGTCCCAGCCGAGGGACTCGAGTGCCGGGTTGATGAAGACGATTCCGAAGCCGAAGCCCAGGTGCACGATCGCCTCGGCCTTCGCCTCGTGCAGCGTCTGCACGGCGGTGTTGATGTCCTGGGCCGTCTGCGCGATCGCGACTTCCGCGACGATCCGAATGCCCTTGCGCCGGCAGGCGCTTCGCAGATTCTTGAGGTAGCTCTCACCGATGAGGCTCTGCTCGACCAGGACACCGATTTCGCCGAGCCCGCGCTTGGCGATGAGATCGGCCAGGAAGATCGGTTCGTCGGTCATCGATCCCTGGGGGAAGGAGAAGGTCCACTCGCCAAGCCAGTCGTCGGTGCCGGTCACGCTGATCGCGGGAACTTTGAACCGTTCCTCGATCGCTTCCCGCAATGGGACGCAGTTATCGGTGATGTTCGGGCCGAAGACCACCAGGCAGCCCTCGTCGACCAGTTCGCCGTACGCGTCGATCACCGCCTTGACCGAACCCTTGGGCAGCCCCTCCACCTCGCGATAAATCATCTGCACGGAGCGGTCCATCACGCCCTGGGCGACGGCCTCTTCGAAGATGAGGTCGAACGTCTGGGTGAAGGAGGCGAACAGGTCTTCGGGGAACCCCGGCGGAAGGGTGAAGTCCATCAGGTAGCCGACCTTGATCGGCTCTGCGCTGCTCTCGTAGGACATCCGACCTCCCAGGTGACTGAATTGCGCGCGCCGATCCGAAAACCTAATATTTGTTCAGACCCTAGCGGGGGCGGTATGCAGCGTCAATCATCGGACCCGCCGGACCCGTCCGAACCGAGGTAAATCTGGATCATTTCGCCCAGCGCCTTGCCCACCGCGACGTCGTCGGTCAGCGGGCCGGCGATGGCGGCCCGGGCCGCCTCGCGCATGCTCAGGCCCTCGGCGACCAGCCTGCCCGCGGCGATCAGCACCCGCGTCGACGCCACCTCGCGCAGCCCGCCCGTCTCCAGCCGGCGGATGGCCTGCCCGAACCGGACCAGCTCGGACGCGGTGGTCCCGTCGACGCCCGCCTCGTGCGCGACGATGCCCTCTTCGATATCGGCTGTGGGGAAATCGAATTCGATGGCCACCATCCGCTGCCGCGTCGAATCCTTCAGATCCTTCAGCACGCCCTGATAACCGGGGTTGTAGGACACCACCAGGCCGAATCCGGGCGCCGCGTCCAGCGTGACGCCGAGTCGCTCGATCGGCAGCTGACGCCGGTGGTCGGCCAGCGGATGCAGCACCACCGTGGTGTCCTGCCGGGCCTCCACCACCTCGTCGAGATAGCAGATCGCGCCTTCGCGCACCGCCCGGGTCAGCGGACCGTCCACCCACACCGTCTCGTCGCCGCGCAGCAGGTAGCGGCCGACCAGGTCCGCCGTGGTGAGGTCGTCATGACAGGCGACGGTGATCAGCGGCCGCCCCAGGTCGTGTGCCATCGCCTCGACGAATCGGGTCTTTCCACACCCGGTCGGACCCTTCAGGACCAGCGCGAGGCCCTGGCGGTAGGCCGCCTTGAAAACGGCCTCTTCGCCGCCGACCGCTTGGTAGTAGGGCCGCACGTCTTCCTTCCCGTCCGCGTCGGACGGACCGCCGTTGAAGTATGCAAGCCCGGACTCGTTGGCCATAGCTTCCCTTCTGCTACTTCCGGCGGTTGAAGCCTAACCGGAACAGATGTTTGTTTTCAAGCGCCCGGATGGGCCGTGTTGACGCTCCCGCGCGCCAACTGTGTTCTGGGACTTGGCATCACCGATATCCGGCGGCGAACCTCCGCCGAGCGCAGGGCGGATCGGAACAGCGGTCCGATGACACCGGCGAGCTGATCGGGGTGCGCGATGGTGGCGTGCGCGGTGCTGCCGAACACCCGGCGCAGCGACGGCACGTCGGTTCCCGCGCCGATCGTCAGGCACACGCAGCCCGTCCCCCGGCGGCGAGCCTCGGTCAGCGCGCGGCGCGCGTCCGCGGCGCCGTAGGCCCGCTCGTATCCGTGGTCGTAGGCCAGGCCGTCGGAGAGCACCACCAACAGCCGCCGTGACGTACCGCCGCGCGCCTCCAGGGTCGCCGACCCGTGCCGGATGGCCGCGCCCAGCCGTGAATACGCGCCCGGTTCCAGGCTGTTGAGCCGCCGGATCACCTGGGCGTTCAGGTGGTCGTCGAACCGCTTCACCGGCACCATGTTCACCGCGCGACGACCCTGCGAGTAATACGCGTACAGGGCGACGCGGTCGCCGAGGTCGTGCAACGCCACGGTCAGGCTGGCGACCGCCGCCCGCTGTTGTTCGTGCACCGTGCGCCCGACCGTTCCCGGTTCGCCCGACGAGCCCGACACGTCGAGCAGCAGCAGCACCGACAGGTCGCGCCGGCGCCGCAGGCTGTCGAGATACACGGCCTCGTCGGGCACCGACCCGGCCCGCACCTCGACCCGGGCCTCAACGGCCGCGTCGATGTCGATGTCGTCGCCCTGCGCCTGCCGGTGCCGACGGTGCAGGCCCATCCCGAGCCGCGACAGCGGCCGCCGCACGCCGATGGCGTCGTCGATGGCCTGCGTTGCCGACGCCTTGATCTGCGGCTCGACCTCGCGCACCGTGCACCACGCGGGCCGGTAGCTCTTGCGCGCGACGTCCCATTCCGGATACCGCACACCGTCCGCAGCGGCGTGGCCCTCGTGATCGGCGTCCCCCTCGTCACCGCCGGAGGTCGAGGCCAGGGACGTCACGGCGTACACGCCGCGCTTGCCCGAGTTGGTGCGATGCGTCGGGTTGTCCGCGCCGGGGGGCCCGCCACCGCTGCCGGTCTTGCGCGCCGACGAGAGCATCTTCTTCAACCACTTGCCGATGAATCCGCCCCCGCCGACCGGGCTGGTGAACAGGTCGGGGTCGTCGGAGTCGTCGACCTCGCCGTCGTCGAGCTCCTCGAGTTCCGTTGTGCCGTTACGGCGCGGCACATGGCCGGCCTTCGCCTCGTCGCCTTGTTTGGCCGAACGGGCGAACGCGGACATCACCTTTGCCGCGCGGATCACGCCGAACTCCGGCGGCGGGTCTTCCAGCGCCACCCGTGCGGCGGCAATGTCGAGCGACGCGTTGGGTGAGTCGCTGCGCCCCGCGATGCCGCGGTCGCCCAGCGACGCCAAAACGGTTGGCAGCAAGGGGGCGTTGGCGGCCAGAGCGCGGTGGCCTTCGACCGAGAGGTAACGCTTGGCCAGCTTGCGGCGGCGAACCAGCGCGCCCACCACATCGGGCTCCAGGCTGCCGGCGGCGATCATCGACGCCTGCACGGCTACGGCTTTCAGTTGCGCGCGCGGCAGCGCCACGGCATCGACGTGAATCGTCTGGCCGTCGGTCCATGCCGGTTCACCCGGGGGCAGCCCGGCGACCGCGACGGCCCGGCCCGCGAGCGCGGAGGCGAGCATGCCCAGGGCCTGCAGTCGGTCGGCACCGGCGCCGTCCTCCACGCTCAACCTCCAGAGTGTTGACCAAATATCTGTTCCACCGTAAAGTCCGGCTGCACAGCAGTCAATGAATCAGGAGCACATGATGATTGACTTCACCGGCCAGGTGGCGGTGGTGACCGGTGCCGGTCGGGGACTCGGTCGGCTGTACGCGCTGGATCTGGCCCGCCGCGGCGCCGCCGTGGTGGTCAACGATCTCGGTGGCTCGATGCGCGGCGACGGTTCCGACAGTGGCGTCGCCGACGAGGTGGTCGACACGATCAAGCAGGCCGGCGGGACCGCGATCGCTTCGTACGACTCCGTGGACAACCCGGCCGGCGGCCAGGCGATCATCGATGCGGCCGTGGACACCTTCGGGCGCCTGGACGCCGTCATCAGCAACGCCGGCATCTTCGGCAGCGCGCCCTTCGAAGACATCACGCACGACGACTGGACGCGGATGCTGCGCGTGCATCTCGACGGCGGCTTTCACCTGTCCCAGCCCGCGTATCGCGTCATGAAGAACAACGGCGGCGGACGATTCGTGTTCATCTCGTCCTCCGCCGGGATCTTCGGCCAGCCGATGGAGGCCCACTACGCGGCGGCGAAGGCCGGTCTGGTCGGGTTGACGAACGTCATCGCCATCGAAGGCGAAGCACACGGAATATTGGCCAATTCCGTTATGCCGACCGGTTTCTCGCGGATGGTCACCGAAACCGTCGGCGACGAGAAGTTCCTCGCCGAATCGGGCTTCATGCAAGCCATCCAGCCCGAGCTCGTCGTGCCGCTGGTGACATTCCTGGCCAGCGCCGCCTGCACGTTCAGCCACCGCAACTATTCCGCGGCCGCCGGCCGCTACGCGCGGGTGTTCGTCGGTCTCGCCGAAGGCTGGCTCGCCGACGCCGAAAGCCGGCCCACCGCCGAGGACATCGAGGCGAATCTCGAGCGGATGTCCTCGACGGAGAAGTTCATCGTGCCCGCGTCGATCGTCGACGAGGTGCTGGAAGTGTGTGAGCGGCGTGGCGTCAGCCCGATGCCGGGCAACGTTGAGATCGCATTCCCCCAACCCCGAGGGAGCTGACCGTGGATGACGAATTACGCGATCAGGTCCGGCATCTCACCGACCGCGCGGAGATCCACGACTACATGCAGCGCTACGCGCGCGGAATCGACAGGCAGGACCGGGCATTGCTGCGGTCGGCCTACCACGACGGCGCCATCGACGGCGATGAGGCCCACGCGGAGACCTACTACCTGTTCGTCGGGACCGACCGTGAACCGGCGAACCACATGACGGTCTCCGAGGCTCGTCACGTGGATCGCCTGGAGCGGCGCGAAGGGCGTTGGGCCATCGTCGATCGCGTCTGCCTGGTGGAGTTCATGAACGAATCGCAATCGCTGCTGACTGACACAGCCATCGCCATGGTGCCCGGAACCCGCACACCCCGCCACGACAGGACGGACGCCTCGTACGACCGGCCGCTCGCGGCCTCGCGCGCGGCCGCCGACATCGTTGACCAGATATCCGCCCAACCGTAGAGTCCCGCTTGGTCAGGGCTTTACGACGCTGAAGACAGAGGATCGTGGACTTTTCATACCCGGCGGAAGTGGAACAGTTCCGCGGCGAGCTGCGTGACTGGCTCTCGGAGAACCTGACCGACGAGCTGGTGGCGGCGCGCCGGCCCACCGGCCGTGACGACGCCGCGTTCGAGATGTTGCGCGCGTGGAACGCGACGATGGCCGACGCGGGATGGGCCGCCGTGTCCTGGCCGCCCGAATACGGTGGGCGCGGCGCAACGGTGCTCGAGCAGCTGGTCTACACCGAAGAGACCACGCGCGCTCGAGCTCCGATGCCGCTCAACGTGATTGGGCTGAACAACATCGCCCCAGCCATCATGCAGTACGGGACCGAGTCGCAAAAGCTCACGCTGCTCCCCCGCATGATGCGCGCCGACGACATCTGGTGCCAGGGCATGTCGGAGCCCGAGGCGGGATCCGATCTCGCGTCGCTGCGCACCCGCGCCGTGCGAGACGGCTCTGACGTTGGAGACTTCGTCGTCAACGGCCAGAAGATCTGGACCTCACTGGGGCATCGGGCCGACTGGTGTCAGCTCTACGTGCGCACCGATCCCGAGGCGCCCAGGCACAAAGGGATCTCCTGCCTGATCGTGGACATGGCGCTGCCGGGCATCGAGGTCCGGCCGCTGGTCACGCTCAACGGTGACGCCGACTTCGCAGAGGTCTTCTTCCACGACGTGCGGGTGCCGGCGGACGCGTTACTCGGCCCGCTCAATGCGGGCTGGCAGGTCGCCACCACCACGCTCAGCCACGAGCGCGCCGGGGCCGCCAGGCTGTACGCGGAGATGCAGGTGCGGCTCGAAGAGTTGGTCAACGATCTGGCCGCGGCGGGCACCGGCGCGCTGGACGATCCGGTGACGCTGCGGCGCCTCGGCGAAATCGCGGTCCGCATCAAGTATCTCGAGGTCCTGTGTCAGCGGTCGATCTCGGCCACGATGCACGGCGCCTCAGAAAAACAAGCGCTGGGGTCGGCCAGCCTCGCCAAGACCGTGTGGGGCGAGATCGGCCAGGACCTGGCCGCGCTGGCCTTCGACGTCCTGGGCACCCGGGGTGCCGGCGCGCCGTGGGCGAACTACCGTCTGACGTCGCGGTCGCTGACCATCGCGGGCGGTACCACGCAGATCAACAAGAACATCACCGCACAACGGGTGCTGGGACTGCCGCGCAAATGAACCTCGAACTCACCGACGAACAGGTGGCGCTGCGCGACACCACACAGCGCTTTCTCGCCGAGAAGGCACCGATTTCGCAGCATGTGCGAGGGCTGCTCGAAGATCCGGCCGGAACGGACGAGGCGGTCTGGCGCGGTCTCGCCGATCTCGGAACCACCGGCCTGCTGGTGCCGGAGGAGTACGGCGGCACCGGCATGACGATGGTCGAGGCCGGCATCGTCGCCGAGGAGCTGGGCGCCGCGTTGCATCCGGGGCCGTGGTTGTCCACGGCGGTGGCCGCCGCGCGGACGCTGACCCGGTTCGGGGATAACGACCTCGCACCGAAGTTGTTGCGCGGCATCGCCGACGGCACCACGGTGGCCACCGTGTGCTTCCCGGATTCGGCGGACCCCTCGATCGTCGCGAGCCGACGCGATGACGCGATCGTGTTGCGCGGCGAGATCGTCGCGGTTCCCGACGCAGCGGCCGCCGATGTTCTGCTCGTGGTCGCCGGAGACGACCGTGGCAGCGCGCTTTTCGCGGTGCGGGCCGGCTCGTCGGAGTTGTCGGTCGTGCCCGAGCACGGCATCGACCAGACCCGCAAGCAGTTCCGCGTCACGTTCGATGCGGTGCCCGCGCAGCGACTGGCCGCGGCCCCCGCGGACGACCTGGCGGCGGTGATCGACGACGTGCTGATCGCCACCGCGGCCGACGCGCTCGGCGCCGCACGCGCGATCATGGGCCTGGCCGTCGAATACGCGAAGAGCAGAACACAATTCGGCCAGCCGATCGGCTCCTTCCAGGCCATCCAGCACCTGTGTGTGGACATGTTCGAGACGGTCGAACTGGCTCGCAGCGGCGTGATCCACGCGCTGTGGGCCAGTGCCGCGTTTGCGGGAGCCGACGGCCAGTCCGGCGAAGAGCGTCACCTTGCCGCGCTGCGCGCGAAGGCGTTCGCCGGGCGATTGGCCACCGTGGCAGACACCGCCATCCAGGTATTCGGTGGGATCGGCTACACCTGGGAGCACGATGCTCACCTCTACCTCAAGCGCCTGCTGAGCTGGAGCGCGTTGCGCGGCGGTCCGGACGAGTATCTCACCGAACTCGGTGCGCGCCTTGCCAAGAGAGGCCGTCAGTGATGGATATCGAGTACCTGCTCACCGCGACGCCCTCGGCCCGCAAATCGCTCGACCTCGACGCGCAGGTGGACCCCGACGACATCCGCGACTGCCTGCGGATCGCCCTGCAGGCCGCGAACGGGTCGAATGCCCAGGCTTGGCGCTGGCTGGTGATCTCGGATCCAGCGCTGCGCACCAGGATCGCCGAGCTGTATCGCCAGGCCTACCTGCTGCGGGTCGGTGGACAGCTGATCGCCGACCTGATGCCCGCGGGGACTCCCGAGAGCCGGGTGATGTCGTCGACGGAGTGGCTGGTCGAGAACATGGCGAGGGTTCCCCTGCTGGTAATCCCTTGCTATGAGCCCTATCTGCCCCGCATCGAGGGCGACGAGTCGTTTCACCTGGCCACGTTGTACGGCTCGATCTTCCCGCCGGTGTGGAATTTCCAGTTGGCGCTGCACACCCGGGGTTACGGGGCGTGCATCACCACCCTGCATCTGCATCACGAAGCGGAAATCCGGAACCTGTTCGGGATCCCGCCAACCTACGTTCAGGGTTGTCTGTTGCCGGTGGGGCGGCTGCGGGCGGGCCGCACGTTCTCACCGGCGCCCCGGCGGCTGCTCGAGGAAGTGGTTGCGCGCGACCACTGGGACGGCGCCTCGCTCTAGAATGGGGCTCTCACCGCTTTGTGCAGCGCATTCATCGCGCGCAGTCTGATAGCCTCTAACAAAGATTTGGTTCGGCAAGAGAGGACGAATGCGAATGTTCGCCACCCCGCACTCGTCCGGATTTGCACCCCGCTAACCATGGCGAAGGCCGAGTCACTGCGAGCCAGCGGCACAGCTGATTCTCCGACCCGCCGCGCCGAGATCCTGGCCACCGCCGCGTCACTGATCGCATCGTCGGGGCTGCGGACGTCGCTGCAGGAGATCGCCGATGCCGCAGGCATTCTTCCCGGCAGCCTGTATCACCATTTCGAGTCCAAGGAAGCCATCCTCGTCGAACTGATCCTGCGCTACCAGGAGGACCTGGAGCGCATCGGACGGGCCGCGCAGGAGAGGCTGGACGGACCCGACGCTCGCCCGGTCGCCGACCAGATCATCGAGCTCGGCTCCGCGATCGCCAACTGCGCCGTCGAACACCGCGCGGCCTTGCAGATGTCGTTCTACGAGGGGCCGGGTACGGATCCGGAGCTGACCAAGCTGACGCAGCAGCGGCCGGTGGCCATCCAGGAGGCGATGCTGCAGACGCTGCGCGCCGGCCGGTGGAGCGGCTACATCAAACCCGACATCGATCTGCCGACGTTGGCCGATCGCATCTGCCAAACCATGCTGCAGGTCGGCCTCGACGTCATGCGGCACAGCTCATCGGCCAACCAGGTTGCCGAACTGTTGTGCCGAATCATCCTGCAGGGCTTGGCAACTCGTCCTCCCACCGACTCCGCGCTGGACCGGTCCAACGCCTTCGCCGCCGCCAAGGACGTCATCGCGACGTGGTCCGACGACAGCGACGCGGACCCGAGCGACAAGGCGGCGCTGGTGCGCGCGGTGGCGCGAACCGAGTTCGGGCGCAGGGGGTACGAGGTCACGACCATCCGGGACATCGCCTCGGCGGCCGGCCTGGGCACCGGCACGGTGTACCGGGTGATCGGATCAAAGGACGAACTCCTGGACTCGATCATGCGTTCTTTCGGCAAGAAGGTGGAGGCGGGCTGGATCAGCGTGCTGCGTTCCGACGCCACCCCCACCGAGAAGCTGGACGCGCTGAGCTGGGTCAACGTCAATGCGTTGGATCAGTTCTCCGACGAGTTCAGGATTCAACTGGCCTGGATGCGGCTGTCGCCGCCGACCGCGAATCCGGGCTGGTCGTACACGACGCGCCTGCGGCAGATGAAATCGCTGCTGTCCGAAGGGCTTCGCTCCGGGGAGATCGCGATGGACGCCCCGTCGACCGCCATGCTGGCGCGCTGCCTGATCGGCCTGCAGTGGATTCCGGAGAACATCCTCGCCGAGATCGGGAAACGCCCCGCTTTGCTGCATGTTCGCGACACGGTGCTGCGCGGCGTCGCCGTCCGCGGCAAGTAAACCCCAATTAACCGCCCCGGTATTGAACCAAATAACTGTTACCCATACAGTTGAGCAGTTAGAACCGCGTTGGCATTATCCGAGAAGGGGATTTCCATGACCATTGTCGATCGGTTGCGCTACGACGGCAAGCGCGCTCTCGTCGTTGGCGGCGCGACTGGCATGGGCGCCGCAGCGGCCAAGTCAGCGGCCGAGCTGGGTGCCGAAGTCATCGTGATGGACTACGCGCCGGTGGACTTTCACGTCGCCCAGTCCGTTCAGGTGGACCTGCGCGACCCCGCGTCCATCGATTCCGCCCTCGAGCAGATCGAGGGCCCCATCCACGCGGTGTTCTCCGCCGCCGGCGTCGCCGACGGCACGATCGACCTGATGAAGATCAACTTCATCGGTCACCGCCACCTCATCGACCGGCTGCTGGAAAAGAACCAGCTGCCGAACGGCGCGGCGATCTGCTTCATCTCCTCCGTGGCCGGCATGGGCTGGGAGAACGACCTGGACCTGATGCTGGAATTCCTGGCCACGCCGGACTTCGCGGCGGCCGAGGCATGGTGCCAAGCGCACGAGGCCGAAGGCATCAACCATTACGGCACCAGCAAGAAGGTGATCAACACCTACGTGGCCACCCAGGGCTATCCGCTGGCGAAGAAGGGCATTCGGATCAACGCGATCTGCCCGGGCCCGACGGATACCCCGCTGGCCCAGGCGAACGCGGACCTGTGGCTGTCCTTCGCCCAGGACTACCGCGACGAGACCGGCTCGAAGGTGCACACCCCCGAGCAGATGGGCGACGTGATGACCTTCCTCAACAGCGAGGCGGCCTGCGGCGTCAGCGGGATCACGCTGCTGGTGGACTCCGGACACACCATGGCCTCGATGACCGGTGCCTACGCGCCCGGCAAGCCGATCATCGACATCATCATGGGCAAGGTGAAGCTTTAGTGGCGATCGCGAGCGCGGCGTAGCCCGGCGAAGCGGGTCGCCACCATCAGGCTTAGCCACGCTACCGTCGGGGGCATGGCACGAGTCATCGTCGTCGGCGGACACGGCAAGGTCGCGCTGCAGCTCGCCCGGATCCTGACCGAACGCGGCGACCGGGTGAGCTCGGTCTTCCGCAATCGCGACCAATCCGACGACGTCGCGGCCACCGGCGCCGAGCCGGTGGTGGCCGACATCGAGGGGCTCGACACCGACGCGCTGGCCACCCTGGTGGCCGGGCACGACGCGGTCGTCTTCTCGGCAGGGGCGGGCGGAGGCAATCCGGACCGGACCTATGCCGTCGACCGCGACGCGGCGATCCGGGTGATCGACGCCGCCGCACGGGCGGGCGTCAAGCGGTTCGTGATGGTGTCCTACTTCGGCGCGGGTCCCGATCATGGTGTGCCGCAAGATGATCCGTTCTTCGCCTATGCCGAGGCCAAGGCCGCCGCGGATGCCCACCTGCGGGACAGCGGGCTGGACTGGACGGTGCTGGGTCCCGGCCGGCTAACACTGGAACCGGCGACCGGCAAGATCGTCCTTGCGAAGGGCAAGGGAGAGGTATCCCGCGCAGACGTCGCGCTCGTCGTGGCCGCCGCGCTGGCCGACGATTCGACCATCCGGCGGACCATCGAATTCAACAACGGCGACATCCCGATCGCCCAAGCGCTCGCGAACTGACTAAACTGCTCCTCGCAGCTGGTCTGCTTGCGTCGCAACCGCGGCGCGGGCATCGAGCGAGGCAACGTTAGTAACGCTTCGTGAGAGGGAACCCGGTGAGAATCCGGGACTGTCCCGCAACGGTATGCAGGAACGACCGCCGTCAGAGTTTTTGGCAAGCACTGGTCACCACGACTGGGAAGCGACGGCCATTAGGAGCACCGCCCCGGTGCACGCCTGCGAGTCCGGAGACCTGCCAGCTGTGCCGGGCGCGCCGCGTCCGGCGGCTCATCGCCTCGTGGAATGGGCGTTAGGCTGCAGCCGTTGCGGTTAGTACTCGGGTACGCACCGCTAACGGATCGGCTGCACGTCCGCCGGCGGTGACCACCACGTCGATTGAAGGACGAATATCGTGACCCCTCAAGCATTCACCGCAACGGTTGTCGGCTCGCCACGCATCGGTCCCAAGCGCGAACTCAAGCGCGCCACCGAGGGCTACTGGGCCGGACGCACCAGCCGAGCCGATCTGGAAAAGGTCGCCGCCACGCTGCGCCGGGACACCTGGAAGGGCTTGGTCGACGCCGGCCTGGACTCGGTGCCGGTGAACACCTTCTCCTACTACGACCAGGTGCTCGACACCGCAGTCATGTTGGGCGCGCTGCCGGACCGGGCCGCGCAGGTCGCCGACGACCTCGACCGCTACTTCGCGGCGGCGCGCGGCAACTCCGAGGTCGCGCCGCTGGAGATGACCAAGTGGTTCGACACCAACTACCACTACATCGTCCCCGAGATCGGGCCCGCGACAACGTTTTCGCTGAACCCGGACAAGGTGCTCTCGGAGCTGAAGGAAGCCCGAGGCCTTGGGATTCCGGCCCGGCCGGTGGTCATCGGCCCGGTCACGTTCCTGCTGCTGAGCAAGGGCGTCGACGGTGGCGGCGCGCCGATCGAGCGGCTCCAGGAGCTGATCCCGATCTACTCCGAACTGCTGTCGCTGCTCGCCGACAACGGCGCGCAGTGGGTCCAGCTCGACGAGCCGGCGCTGGTCACCGACATCTCCCCCGACGCGCCGGCGCTGGCCGAGGCGGTCTACAACAAGCTGGGTTCGGTGAGCAACCGGCCGGCCATCTATGTGGCCACCTACTTCGGTGACCCCGGCGCCTCGCTGGCCGGGCTGGCCCGCACGCCGGTGGAGGCGATCGGCGTCGACCTGGTCTACGGGGCCGACACCGCGATCGCCGGGGTGCCCGAGCTGGCCGGCAAGACGCTGGTGGCCGGTGTCGTCGACGGACGCAATATCTGGCGCACCGACCTGGACTCGGCGCTGGGCACGCTGGAGACGCTGCGGGGCTCCGCGGCCCACGTGGCGGTGTCCACGTCGTGCTCAACGCTGCACGTGCCGTACTCGCTGGAGCCCGAGACGGACCTGGACGACGCACTGCGCAGCTGGCTGGCGTTCGGGCAGGAGAAGGTCGCCGAGGTGGTGACGCTGGCCCGGGCGTTCAACGAGGGCCGCGACGCGGTCGCCGACGAGATCGCCTCGTCCAACGCCGCGGTGGCGTCCCGCAAGAGCGACCCGCGCCTGCACAACGACCGCATCCGGGACCGCATCGACTCGATCGTCGCATCGGGTACACACCGGGGTGACGCCGCCCAGCGCCGCGCCAGCCAGGATGCGCGACTGCACCTGCCCCCGCTGCCGACCACCACCATCGGGTCGTTCCCGCAGACCGTCGAGATCCGCAAGGCGCGCGCCGCGCTGGTCGCCGGCGAGATCGACGAGACCGAGTACCAGAGGCGGATGAAGCAGGAGATTGCGGATGTCATCAAGCTGCAGGAGAGCCTCGGGATCGACGTGCTGGTGCACGGCGAGCCGGAGCGCAACGACATGGTGCAGTACTTCGCCGAGCAGCTAAACGGCTTCTTCGCCACCAAGAACGGCTGGGTGCAGTCCTACGGCAGCCGCTGCGTGCGCCCACCGGTGCTCTTCGGCGATGTGGTCCGCCAGCACCCGATGACGGTGGAGTGGGCCAAGTACGCGCAGTCGCTGACCGACAAGCCGGTCAAGGGCATGCTGACCGGCCCGGTGACGATCCTGGCGTGGTCGTTCGTCCGAGACGACCAGCCGCTGGCCGACACCGCCAACCAGGTGGCGCTGGCCATCCGTGACGAGACCGTGGATCTGCAAGCGGCGGGCATCGCGGTGATCCAGGTCGACGAGCCCGCGCTGCGGGAGCTGTTGCCGCTGCGTCGCGCCGACCAGGACGACTACTTGCGTTGGGCCGTAGGGTCTTTCCGCTTGGCCACCTCCGGCGTCGCGGACTCCACCCAGATCCACACCCACCTGTGCTACTCGGAATTCGGCGACGTGATCGGAGCCATCGCCGACCTGGACGCCGACGTGACGTCCATCGAGGCGGCACGCTCACACATGGAGGTGCTGGAAGATCTGAACTCGATCGGCTTCTCCAACAGCGTGGGCCCGGGCGTCTACGACATCCACTCGCCGCGGGTGCCGAGCACCAACGAGATGGCCGAGTCGCTACGCGCGGCGCTGCGGGCCGTGCCGGCCGAGCGGCTGTGGGTCAACCCCGACTGCGGTCTGAAGACCCGCAACACCGACGAGGTGAACGCGTCGCTGAAGAACATGGTCGCCGCCGCCCAGGAGGTCCGGGCCGGCGTCTAACCCTCAGCGGGGGGCCGAGCGACACGCCAGCGTGGCGCTCGGCCTTCGCCGTCACTCTGGCGTGGCACTCGACGGCGACTCGTCCGAAAGCAGTTGCACCGGAACGTCGTCGGCCCACGGCTGGCGGACCACCATGTCGGCGACCCGGACGATGCCGCGCTCGAATTCACCCGTCGCCGCGTCGACCAACCGGTACTCCTGGGTCTGCTTGTGAATCGGTTGCGCGTCGAGCAGAACCACGCGGACCTCGCCCGGTTCGAAGTGGCAGCGCTGCTGCAGGGCGGCGATCAGTTGCTCGTTGTGCATGTGGCCGTCGCCGAAGTTCCAGCCGATCGCGGTGCTGCAGATCCGCTCGCCGTCGGTGATGACGTAGTCGTCCTCGTTCTGCCCCGCCATGGCGCGGTGTGCCAGCGTGAACAACGCGCGGCCGTGAGTGTTGAAGCCGCGGAACGCATATCCCATGTAGATCGGGATCTGCGCCGCCTCGGGGCTGCCGTAGAACCGCTCCAGCTGGGCCTGCGGCATGCTCGCGATCGCGACGATGCCCCTGCCGATCTTGTCGCTGGCCGAGGGCTTGATGCACCACAGCGTGGTGTCCCAGTTGCCCGCGTAGTAACGCATCCCGGGCAGGAACGAGATTTTGCGTGGAAACATGTTGCCCAGCACGACGATTCCCGCGATGACGACGAACAGGACCGCCACCACGATCGGGTGGCGCAGGTCGCGCAGCCCGATGTGGGTGTGCGCGACGAACAACGACAACACCCCGAAGATCATGAAGACGTTCCACTCCAGCGGCACGCCCATCGGGATCGAGACCAGGATCCCCAGGTGGAAACAGACCATCGCGATGGCGGCGATCGTGACGGGCAAGCCGCCGTGACAGAAGAACAGCGGTAGCGGCACCAACATCTCGATGGCGGTACTGGCGTGCGCGATCCACCGCGACAGCCGTCCCGGCCGCAGGTCATCCGGGAAGCTTTCGAAGAAGCGCCGTTTCAGCCAGCGGGGCCGCACCAGCGGGTTGTTGGACATCATCGTGGAGATGACGAACGGAAAGTGTTTGTTGAGCTTGGACGTGGCGGCTCCCATCCAGATCACCAGGAACACCACCTTGGACCCGACGATCATGTCGGGCGCGGCGAACAGGAACGTCACCGCCATCGTCGCGTACACCTCGCCCCGGGCGGCCAGGAAGATCACCTTGTCGCGCAGTCCGACCACTGCGAGCAGCAGCAGGATCAGCACGATCTTCCACGCGGGCAGCAGCCCGATCGTGGTGCCCAGTTCGGGTATCGGCCCGGTGCCGTCGGCGAACAGCGCCGCCAGCGTCACCAGAAGGAAGAGCGCGTACAGCGCGACGTCGACCGGTTTACGTTTGGTGCCCTTGGTCAGCGGGACCCGATCCGGCCACGGTGGCAGCCGGATGGTCCCGAAGCGCATCCAGTACAGAATCGAACCCATCGGCGGGAAGAACCGGTTGTTCAAAGGGCCGAAGCCGCAACCCAGCCCGATCACCTCGAAGAGCATCGTGTAGAGCACGACCTTCTCGAACACGATCGGCTCCGACCACCACGACGCGACGCGGGTGAAGCCGCCGAGCCCGTTGGTCGCCGACGCGAACAGCCATGCGCCGAGGATGTACAGCAGGATTTTGACGACATAGAACAGATGCAGCACGACCGGCGTGCCGAAGCCCACCTCGGCCCAGTGCTTGGCCATCGGCCGGATCTTTTCGCTACGCGTGCCCTTGTTCCATTCGGCCATGTCGAGCTGCGGCAGCTCGGGCTTCAGAAATCCCATGGTTTCACAGACTAGAACCTGTTCTAGGGCTGCGTGCTGCAACCTTGGCAAGAACCCTTTGCCTGCGCCTTTCGCGTAGATACCGTTGAAGGCGGGTCGTCGTGCGCTTAGGGGGATTTTTCATCATGAGCAAGCCTTGGTCCCTCGCCTGGGCAACGGTTACCGCCATCGTCGCGATCACGTCTGCCGCCGAAGGCCGTGCCGATCCGCCGATGCCCGGTGACGAGTGCACGGTGTTGCACGCGACCGCCCAGGACGTCAACCACAGACCGATGTGGTGCAACCCGACAGCGACCGGACCGCATGCGCTGGTGTGGCAATACGGCGGCCCTTCCGCAGCAGATTAGCCTGAGCACCAACATATTTCAACTATCCGACGCACCTGCGTCACTACCCGCCCGGCGGCCGGGTGCGCGAATTCCCGTGGAAATCTGAATTAACCGGCCACTGCGGGCACCCGATCAGTGTAGTTTGCTGCTGGGGTGGACGAGGTTGAGGAGCCAGACCCGGGAATCATGTGCGTCATCACCGAAGGGCCCGCGGCGCGCCGGCTGACAAGCCTCGACGAGGCCGAGCGCAGGGCGGTAGTCGTCGACGAACTCGTCGACCGGTTCGGCCGCAAGGCCAAGGCGCCGCTGGAGGTCCACGAACAGAATTGGACGGTGGACCACTACTCCGGTGGCGGAATGATCGGCCACGCCCCCACCGGCGTGCTGACCGAATTCGGCTACACCCTGCGCGAGCCCTGCGGCCGGATCCATTGGGCCGGCACCGAGAGCTCGGCCGTCATGTGCGGGTGGATCGACGGAGCCATCCGCTCCGGGGAGCGCACCGCGGCCGGGGTGACCGAGGCCGATACCGCCGCCGTCGCCTAGCCAAATCACTTGCGCCACTTTTGTTCAGTGGTTTCGGGGGGACGGTTGTTGTCGGCGGTCCCGCATATCATTCGAACATGTTTTCGAATACCTGCGAGGGGATCGGGGAGGCCATCGATGCGCTGCGCGCGGCGGTGTCTTATTTCCAGGGGCATTCGTACGAGGAGTTGACCAACCCGGAGCGTCTGGCGCTCTTGGAGATATTCGAATGCGAAACTCGCAAACTTCAAGCGCCCAGCCACCAGTTGATCAATCAGTTGGCCGCGCAGTCGGATCCGGCCGAGTTGGGGGGCAAGCTGTCCTGGGCGCTGGCCGATCGGCTGCACATCACCCGGGCGGAGGCCGGACGGCGCATCGCCGACGCCGCGGATCTGGGGCCGCGCCGGGCGTTGACCGGGGAGCCGTTGGCGCCGGTATTGCCCGCGACCGCGGCGGCCCAACGGGACGGGACGATCGGGGCCGACCATGTGGCGGTGATCCGGCGTTTTTTCCACCAGTTGCCCGAGTCCGTCGACCTCGAGACCTGTGTGCACGCCGAAAAGCACCTGGCGGTCAAGGCCGCCGAGTTCCGGCCCGACCAATTCGCCAAGCTGGCCCGGCGCCTGATGGACTGCCTCAACCCCGACGGCAGCTACAGCGATGCCGACCGAGCGCGGATGCGCGGGCTGGTACTGGGCAACCAACAGGCCGACGGCATGTCGCGGCTGAGCGGATGGCTGACGCCGGAGGCGCGCGCCACCTGGGAGGCGGTGCTGGCCAAGCTCGCCGCCCCCGGCATGTGCAACCCCGACGATGACGCGCCCGTCGTGGACGGCGCCCCGTCCGAAGAAGCGATTCACCGCGACACCCGCAGCGCCCGCCAGCGAGCCCACGACGGCCTCAACGCCGCCCTACGCGCGGTGCTCGCCAGCGGAAACCTCGGACAGCACAACGGCTTACCGGCCTCGATCGTCGTCACCACCACGCTGGCCGAACTCGAATCGACCACCGGCAAAGGTCTCACCGGCGGCGGCACCTTGCTACCCATGTCCGACGTCATCCGCCTGGGCCGGCACGCCCACCACTATTTGGCGATCTTCGACCACGGCAAACCCCTGGCGCTGTACCACGCCAAACGCTGGCCTCACCCGGCCAGCGCATCGTCCTGTACGCCAAAGGCCGGGGGTGCAGCGCCCCGGGCTGCGACGTCGCCGGCTATTACTGCGAAGTGGGCTTGCCCGTGTTTGACGGACAGTTTTCATGTGATTCTGACGTAGCTTCGTGGTGTCTGGTACCCCAGCGACGAATGCAGCCGCTTG